>JAHFJK010000001.1:28650-29868 GCA_023245915.1 Candidatus Doudnabacteria bacterium
CAAGATGCTGAAATTCTGAAATTGCAGTCAAAATGACATTCGGCAACAGTCCCTTTATTGCAAGCTTATAAACTTCTTGAAACTCGGGAGTATAAAATACCTCTGCTTGAATCCACATGGCCATTTGATAAGCAACATCTCTAGCGCTGTTACAGCTCATAAGAAGTTGCTTGGCTGCCTCAATTGGACCTGCTGATTCGTTAAATTCCATCTATAGCTATTAATCGACAACCTCCACTCCCATGCTCCTTGCCGTTCCTCTTATTATTTTTTCCGCAGCAGCTAAATCGTTAGCATTCAAATCCGGCATTTTCTTTTCCGCGATTTCTTTAACTTGTTTGGCCGTGATTTTGCCGACTTTGGTGGTTAGCGGATTTGCCGATCCTTTAGCCAAGCCAATGGCTTTCATAATTAAGTTGGATGCCGGAGGAGTTTTTAAAATAAAGCTAAAAGAGCGGTCTTCGTAAACCGTCATTTCCACCGGGATAATAGAATCACCGCCCGCGGTTTTGTCGTTAAATTCTTTAACAAAAGCCGCGATGTTCACGCCATGGGGACCCAAAGCCGTACCAACCGGCGGCGCCGGAGTAGCTTTTCCAGCCGGAAGCTGGAGTTTTAACATTGTTTTAACTTTTTTTGCCATAGTTGCTTTATGGTAGACCGATGCCTTTTTATCTGTCATTCCGAATTTATTTCGGAATCCATTATCTTTTAGGTGGATCCTGAAACAAGTTCAGGATGACAAACCTAAGGTTTTTACTGCGATCGGGACCTCCTGACGTATCAGGAAACCAATCATCCTTTCTTATTAATTTGCCAATCTTCTTTTAAATAAAATTGCCAATTTGTCCGTATTAATCTTTAGTGAATCTGCTAAGTTTACAAATCTTTCAATAATTTCTTTTACCTTATCGCCGTATTCTTGTTTCAGTAGCGGATAATAACGACTAATAACTTGATCTGGAGCTTCCGAACGGATGCTGAGATATAGTGGTGCTACTCTAGTTGTAGTATCTAAGAAATGATGATTTTGGCTTATTTATAATAAGTTTTGGATTATCGATTAGTTGAATTTAGAGTAGCACCACTATACTCCATAAGTATTGCTTTCTCTTCTTGGGTTAAGGAATTAAGAAATTCTTCAACAGCTTCGCGGTGTTCAAAATTTTCATAAGACTTTTCCATGAATTTATCCTTTCTACCTTAAGTTTCATCATC
>JAHFJK010000001.1:29968-41287 GCA_023245915.1 Candidatus Doudnabacteria bacterium
TAAGTATTGCTTTCTCTTCTTGGGTTAAGGAATTAAGAAATTCTTCAACAGCTTCGCGGTGTTCAAAATTTTCATAAGACTTTTCCATGAATTTATCCTTTCTACCTTAAGTTTCATCATCCCTATTGCGTTTAAGCCGGCCCATAAACATTTCCTTGTACCTTCTGCCTTTGTGGGCGGCTAAAGCAAGATATAAACCCAAAACTATCAACACGATGGGATAAAACACTGACCAAAAATTAGCGGGTAAAATTATCAGCCCCAGGTTTCTTAAGAGGAAGACTAAGCCTAAACACAAAAGAAAAAGTCCTAAAATCATATGAGTCCTTTCTATAAATTAATTCCTTGATCTTCGGCAGATGACAAATCTGGTAAATCAAAAACTTTTTTCAGAACGAATAAATTAATATAGGGTACTAAGATAAAAACCAACCAAATCCTCAACCTTTGCCGTTTACCTTTTAATACCATCCAGCAACCAAAAAGCAGCAGAATGAAAAATATCCAATAGCCAATAAAGAAGTAACTGCTTATTTGACTGTAAGGATTCGCAATAAAAACTCCATGAATGTCTACATACCCGGGCTGGCGACCAAGATAGATCAATAAACCTGCCAAGGCGGTCCCCAAGAATCCCAAAAAGAATAATTTCTTTCCTAAATTTTGTAATTTTTTTGCAGTCATAAAATTAATCTATATTTTCTTAACTTGTAAAAAATCCAGCTCCACCGGAGTTTCCCGACCAAAGATGGTTACCATGACCTTAACTTTGCCATGGGCTTCATCTAAACTCCCAACCTTACCCTCGTAATCCTTAAACGGGCCGTCCATAATTTTTACCAAATCGCCGACAATAAATTCAACCTTGTACTTGGGTTCGTCGGCGCCCATGCGTTTTTTCAAAAACGCCAGCTCTTCGTCGCCAATGGGCGTAGGGATGGTGCCGCTACCCACAAAACCCGTAACATTGGGCGTATTGCGCACCACGTACCAGGAATCGTCAGTTACCACCATATCCACCAAAACATAACCTGGAAAAATTTTTTCCTCAACGGTTGTGCGTTTGCCTTCTTTAATCTTAATTTTCTTTTCCTTGGGCACGAGCGCGTCAAAAATTCGGTCCTGCATATTCATTGACTCAATACGTTGCTTTAAATTAAAAGCCACGCTGTCCTCATAACCTGAGTAGGTGTGCAGCACGTACCAATGCCGCTCGCCGGTTACCTGTTGTCTGGCCATAGAAGTTGCTTGAAAGTATTCTACTAAAAATACTAAAATCAGAAACTTTAGATTTAGTACATTTCGTATTCTTTAGTATTTAGTAGAAATGACAATCGCCACGATAATGATTAAGATTTCTAAATAAAATAAGGGTTTTTTGGTGTATAAAATAAAAAATTTCCAGTTGTGCTTAAAAAAAGATCTCTCATAAATTGTCCATCGCACTTCCCTGTCTTTTAGGGCGTAAATTTTACTCGAGAAAGGCCACAACCACATAACCCCGTAATAAATACTGTCGAGTAAAAAATGGCTCCAACTTCCCAGCCACAAGAGAAGGCCAATAAATTTCACGTAAGCTGATGAGCTAAAAAAATAAATTAACAGGCCCGCAATAAGCCAAAGAATGGGCGCATGGCTAATGAATTTCCTGTGGGAAATTTTTTCATTTCCACTCACCAACATCGATCTTTGTCTGAAAAAAACGTAAAACATGTCGATGTCCGGGGCAAAGCCAAAGAACATCCCCCACCACAACAGATGGTTGTGTTGTTGCGAGGTTAGCGCCGGATGAACAAAATTTAAAAGTGCTTTAGCTGTCAAAAAGCCTGCGGCAATGTGTCCGGGAGGCAGCATTTATTTATTCAATAAGGCTTCAAAAACTTTTAACAATCCGTAATCAAAAGCGCCCAAAACAAAAGCCACAAGCAGGCTAAAGACAATAACCGTAAGCGCGTACCTGATGGTTTCGTTCCGGCTTGGCCAGATAACTTTAGCCAGTTCATTTTTGACTTCACCAAAAAACTTGAACATCGATTGTGAAATTAGGCAAGAGTTCCCTCGCTGCGCCCGCTAGCGGGCTTCGCTCGGGACGACAACTATTTAACATTTAATTAAAGTTTGTCTTTTTTAAAAGGCCTCTTGGGGGCCTTTGATATATATTAATAAAACTGCCGTGGTTTGTCAAATGCTTTATGAGCCTTCAACTTTATCGCCGGCAAGCAAGCTATTAACCTTGGCCACCACATCTTCCACATTGGTATTGGCCTTAACGTAATATTCCTGTATTTTTAAAGCCTGGGCGCGCAAAATGTCCTTATTAGTCCACAAATTGCTTAAGACAATGACTTTTAATTCAGAAATGTCTTTCTCCGGATAGTTCCTGATTCTTTCCAAAACTTTAAAACCGTCCAGCTTGGGCAAAAGCAGGTCTAACAAAATTAATGACGGCTTCTTGTCCAAAATTATATTTATGGCTTCTTCGCCGTCGGAAGCGCGTAAAACATCGTACAAATGCTCTGAACTTAAACGGTCTGCCAGAACGTTCTGCAAATCCTTGTCATCTTCCACAACCAGTAAAATTGTATTTTTCATGTCATCCATTTAAAAATTTTGCCTTTAAGTAAAGAAAAAGAGTTTTTTGAAAAATAATTGATTTATATTCAAAATGGAGCTCTCTTTCATTGGTTATTATTATAGCCTACAAATACGATTTTGTCACCTTGCTTTTTTCCGGATAAGCAAGCTTGAGTTAAATACGCCCAATCTGCCTATTTTCACGGGTACGGAACCTATTTCTGTTTTTTGGCCGGTTTTGTCGGCCTGATATATAACCAGCAAATAACTGCCCGGGCTGGCGCGGAGCAAAAATTTGCCATTTTCGTGAATCGAGGCTGTGCCAAAAGTAATACCGGGCAATTTTTCATTCTGCAGAAGCAAGTACAAATCCGGCGGCTCTGTTAACCCTTGTCCTATGATTATCTCCCCCCACAACCTGGGTTCTTTAATAAAAATTGCCAGAATAATAATTAACCCGTACAGCCCGAATAAAGCGTCCAGGTACCAGGGCAAATGCGGGAAAAATTTCCAGGCCGCTATGAGCGCGAAACCCAGGCCAAACACAAACACAATGGCCCCTAACCGTTTGAAAAAAAGCCTGGCGTAGGGAAAATCTTTCTGTAAACTGGCTTTTGCCTGCTGATTCCAGTCCAGGTGTTCAGGATCCATGGGGATGTTGGGAGCCACCACTTCTGAATCGCCAAACAGTTCAAAGAACTCCCCGTGGTATAAATTTTCAAAAATTCCGTCTTTATCCCCGGCCACGTATTTTGAGGGAAAAACATAATTGGTTTTTTTTGCAAAAATTTTAAATTTGCCCGGTCTGGCCAAAAAACCGTAACGGCCTTTTAAATCGGTAATACCACTCTCCACCTCCCGGCCATCGGCGTAGAGTAATTTGACAATAACCGGGTCCAGCGGCTGTTTGTTGACAGAGTCGTAGACCATGCCCCAAAACTGCTGGCTCTTTTTCAGGCTTAAAAAATTAAACACTGTGCTGAAAAAAAACTGCACAGCCAAAATAAACTGTCTGGGAGCGGAGATGGTTATGTGGTATTGTGTAGTTTGGTTTTCCGGCATGGATATTTTAAACGATGTCAGATTTGAGTTTAGCCACGCCAAGAACATTTTTAAGCAGAATGGCCACGGTTACCGGGCCGACGCCGCCCGGCACCGGCGAGATAAAACCGGCAACAGCTTTTACGGATTCAAAATCCACGTCGCCGACTATGCCACCGTCTGATTCCGAAGTCCCGGCATCTATAATTATAGCGCCTTTTTTTATTTTGTCGCCGCTGACTAATTTAGGTTTGCCGACTGCGGCAATAATTACGTCCGCAGCTTTCATCAAATCCAAAATATTTTCGGTTTTACTGCGGGCGATATCCACATCCAGGCCGTGTTGTTTTAATAAAAATTCCACGGGTTTGCCCACTAGCTGGCCGTAGCCAATGACCAAAAATTTTTTGCTTTTTAAATCCTGATGGGCACTGTCTAAAATCCGCATTATTGCCGCGGCAGTGGGAAACTCCACATAGGCAGTGCCTGAATAAAATAAATTGGTGTTGATCTCGCCTGTGCAATCCACGTCAATTTTTGGATCAATGGCATTCAATACGGCTTGCTTATCTACCGATGATGGTAAAGGCAGCTGCGCAATCAAACCGCACATATTGGGCTCCTGATTGATTTTTTTTATTTCCGCGATGAGATCTGATGTCGAAATGCTCGCCGGAAAATCCGCGCGTCTAAATTTAAAGCCGACTTTTTCAGCTGCTGCTGCTTTCATCCGCACATATTGGGCTGAAGCCGGATCATCCCCGACTAAAATATCGCAGAAGACAGGTTGAAAGGTAAGTTTAACGGTTTCTGATTTAACTTCTTCCAAAATTTCGGCCGCTATTTTCCTGCCGTTTAAAATCATAATTACAGAATATCAGAAATTTAAAATATTGACAAAATAAAAATTTTGTGGCGATATAAGTCTTAATCAATTTCTTCCGAAGTCTGTAAATTTTTGTCAATTTTGCTCAATTAAGTCATTTTTGTCATTTCTTATACCTATTCTCCGCCCACCACAAGAACGCGTTTTTAACTACCGGTTCGGCCACGGCGTGGCCTTCACCGCCGGCTTCTACTAAAACGGTTATGACAATTTGCGGATCGTTAAAGGGAGCGTAAGCGGTAAACCAGGCGTGGGTGCGCTTGGGGTCACTGCCGTCAAACTGCGAAGTGCCGGTTTTGCCCGCCGCTTCTATAGGTAAATCCGCCAGCTGGCGGCCGCTGCCGCCGGTAACGGTTTGGCGCATAGCGGCCTGGATAACGTGCAAATTTTTTTCATCCGCAAATTTGCTCACCAAAATTTCCGGACTCTTTTGGAAAATCAGCTTGCCATCTTTGTTTGTGACTGTATTTAAAATTTGTGGCTTAAAACCGACTCCGTTATTTGCGATAATGGCCGTCCACTCCGCCACCTGCAAAGGCGTTACCAGCATATCACCCTGACCAATGCCAATATGATAGGTGTCGCCCAAATACCATTTACTCAAAATCGGATCGGTTTTATAATAATCGGCTTTCCAGACGGGATCGGCCACCAGCCCGGGCTTTTCTCCGGGCAGATCAATACCGGTGGGCTTGCCCAGGTTAAATTTACGAAAGTATCCAGCCAGCTTGTCCGCGCCCAAACCATCTGTTATGGAGGAATTGGGATAACCTCCGGCCACAGTATAAAAATAAATATCGCTGCTTTCTGCAATGGCGGAATAAATATTCACCGCCCCCAAGCCGCCTCTGTTCCAGCCGTAAAAATTATAATTGATGGAGGGGTCATACTGGTTGGGAATGACCAGCACTCCCCGATCGTTAATGACTGTGGATGGGCTAATTATGCCTTCCTCTAAGGCAGCCAGGCCAACCATAGGCTTAACCGTGGAGCCGGGAGGATAAACGCCGGCTATGTCCCGGTTAAACAGAGGCAAATTTTTGTCTTCCAACAGCTGGTTGTAGTCATCGCTTCTGATGCCGCGCGCAAACAAATTGCTGTCAAAGCCCGGCAAACTGACCAAAGCCAGCACCTCTCCGTTTTTTGGGTTCATCGCCACTGCCGCCGCCTTGGGGGCTCTGCCGCTTTTTAAATCGTTATAAAGTTTTTCCTGCAAGTCTTTATCAATATTTAATTGCAACTTGTTGCCGGCAACCGGCTCATTCCTGCCCAGGACATCCAGCGCCCTGCCCCTGGCATCAACCTCCACCATGTCCCGGCCATTTTGTCCGTGTAAATAATTTTCATAAGCCAACTCAATGCCGGTTTTACCGCTATAATCGGTCGCGTCATATTTTTCCGGATCCAAAAAGGCCATGTCCTTCTGACTGACCAATCCTGTGTAACCTAAAACATGCGAAAATGCTGCTGAATTTATATATTGCCGCACCGGGATTTGCTGAACCATCAGTCCGACAAATTCACTGGAGCGGGTTTCAAATAAAATGGCCTGCTCGGCGGTTATGCCCTGTTTGGCAACGATTGGCTGGAGCGACTGGCGGCCGGCGGCTTTAATTTTATCCAGCAGCTCATGGGGTTCAAATTCAAAAATCACAGCGGCTTTGGCAATCTCACCTTCCAGGTCCGGGCCGTTTTTAGGCAAATCAAATGGAATCGCCGCCAGGTTGAAGCTGGCGGCGTTTTGGGCCAACGCCTGTCCATTTCTGTCCATAATCAGACCCCGGGGGGCCAGGATGCTTTGGCTTCTGATACGGTTACTTTCAGACAGCGCCCGGAAATCCCTGCCCGTAATTATCTGGAGATAAAAAACCCTGCCGGCCAAAACCACAAAAACCGCGAGCAGCAAAAATCGCAGCCAGTGCCAGGATTTGATTGGCCGGCCCGGGTCGTGGACAGCTTCTACCGAGCTTAAGACGTCCTGGGCTGATTCTTCCCAGTCCAAAACCCGGGGGCTTTGCCTGCTTTGTAAACTGGTTTTTATTTCAAATGGATTCATAACAATGACACAAATTAAATAAATTAAAAAAATGACAAACTTTCGGATAAAAAAATTTTAATTTTTGATCATTTATGGGGTCATACGCAATAGCGTTGGAGCAGACACACATAATGTCGTGCAATTTTGCTGTCATCCCGACCGACCGAGTGCGGCCGAGGGAGCGGAGGGATCCCTTAACCTTGTAAATATAAGGGATTTCTCGCTCAGATGCATTCGCTCGGAATGACATAAAGACACATTATCTGTTCATGGCGGCGAAGTTATATGGTTAGTCCCACCAAATTGCGTATGACCCCATTTATGTCATTTTTTGTCATTATCTCACCACGTAAATGCTCACTGGCATTGCGATAATGCTTATTTTTGCGCTCGCAAAGGCAGTGGGCATTTACCTCACCACTCCCCCGCTCCTTTGATTTAAGCGGTCGAGAGAACGTTTTAAAAACTGTGAAAGTAAATACACCGGATACAGCAGCAGCCAGCTATAAACCAAGCTGGCTGCCAAGCCCTTTAAGAGCATTTTAAAATCTAAATATTCCCCTGTCCAATTAAGCTTAAAGGCCGCAAAGCTGTAGAGCCAGACAAAAAAATTAAAAAATATCACGCAAACCGCCAAAGCCGCGCTTAAAGTTTTAAAATTCTGCTCCAGCGCCAAAATATTAGCAAAAATGTGGAGGAAAAACGCGGCTAACAAAAAAGCCAGGGTGAATTGGCCAAAAAAACCCGTTGAATAAAAATCCAAAAACAAACCGCTGACAAAAGCTATAAAAAAGAAATCGTAATCTTTTTTTTCCAGGGCAAAACATAATGTCAGCAGCAAAAGCAAATTGGGCATCTGGTTTTGGATTTGCAGATAGTTAAACAGACCCAGATTAATCCCCAATAAGATGATTATCGCGAGGAGGTAAATCAGATATTTCATTTGTATATTTGTCAATATTTGTATATTTGAGATTACTACTTAACCACGAACACGAACTCTAAATTATGAAAATCTATGGGACTGGATAAAGCCGCTTTTTTAAACAGGTCATTGCCGGAAGATAAAATATCGCTGACTTCGCCAATAATAATATTTTTTGGAATTTTTTCATTTATACCCGCGGTCACTACTAAAGAGCCTTTGGTTAAGTCCGAGGCTTGCGGAATCTGCTCTAAAATCACCCCGGAGTTAAACGAGCCCTTAACTATGCCGTTTTGCCCGCTCTGGCTGACTTTGGCATCACTCGAAAAGTTAGAGCTGGTCAGCAGCAAAACATTACTGCTCTTTTTACCGCTGTAAATAATTTTGCCTGTCAAATGGCCCTGGGAAATTACGGCCTGCCCCTCACTTATACCCGCATCACTGCCGCAATTTAAAATCAACCCGTCGGGCGAGCCAAAAGGATTGTCAGAAAGCACGGCGCAGGCCTGCAGGTCAAGCGTGGTGTTTTTTACAAACCCCAGCTCCTTTCTAAGCGCTTCATTCTCCCGGGCCTGCTGGTTGAAGCCGACCAGATCCTGTTTTAAATTGATAATTTCCTGACTCAACCGCCCGTTTTCCTGGACAATCTTTTTTAACTCATACACCGTCGTAAAAAAATTCTTCACCGGCAAAGCGACGGAGCGCACCAGCCTAATTATCGGCCGCGGCGCATTGAGGACAACCGCCCTGACCGGATCCAGCCAGCCTTTTAGTTGCATAATTACCAGGACTGCCAGCGCAACAAAGCAGGTAAAAAAAATCGCAAAGGTTTTGGTATAAATAAAACGCATAAATTCAGTTCATAAGGTTCATAAAATTATCAGGTTTATAAAGTGGATTGGGTTCAAAGACTTTACGAACTTTATAACTTGATAAACTTCTTACCTCGGAATTTTTCCCAGGTCTGTGGGCACCAAAACATCTTTTAACACTTCCAAATCTTCCACCACTACTCCGGCGCCCCGCACCACGCAGGTCAGCGGGTCTTCGGCCACAACAATCGACATAGCCGTGGCTTCGGCGACCAGTTTATCCAGCCCGCGCAAAAGCGCGCCGCCGCCAGCCAAGACAATGCCTTTATGCATAATGTCGGAAATCAGCTCGGGCGGAATTTCTTCTATGACGCTTTTAATGCTGTTAACAATGACTTTTAAACTGTGCATTAAAGCTTCTCTGGCCTGGGCGTCGGAAATAGTCACTTCTTTGGGCAGGCCGGAAACCAAATCGCGCCCGCGCATGGGCGCGTACAACGTCTGCTGCAGTGGATAAGCGCTGCCGATTTTAATTTTGACTTCTTCGGCGCTGCGCTCGCCCAAAAGCAAATTAAAATTTTCCCGAGCGTAATCCACAATATTCTGGTTCATTTCGTCGCCGGCAATGCGGATGCTTTTGGAAATCACAATGCCGCCCAAAGAAATGACTGCAATTTCGGTCGTGCCTCCGCCAATGTCCACAATCATACTGCCCTGCGGATCCTGCACGTTAAGTCTCGCGCCTACGGCCGCGGCCATGGGTTCTTCTATTAAAAAGGCTTTAGCAGCTCCTGCGTTAATGGCCGCATCAACAACAGCGCGCTTTTCCACCTCGGTTACGCCCGAAGGAATGCCAATCACCACCCGGGGTCGGCGCAAAAAAGTATAAGTTTGGGCGTGCACTTTGTCTATAAAATATCTCAACATTGCCTCGGTAACTTCAAAGTCAGAAATCACCCCGTCGACTAAAGGCCGGGTCGCCACAATATGGGGCGGCGTGCGACCGACCATATTGCGAGCTTCGTTGCCAATGGCTAAAATCTGTTTGGTTCGCTGGTTAATGGCAACCACACTGGGTTCATTAATCACAATGCCCTTGCCTTTAACGTAAACCAGAGTGTTGGCCGTGCCTAAATCTATGCCAATGTCTTTGGAAAATTTTTGATAAATTCGCTCTAACATATCAAATGGTTAGCAGATGAAAATATCCTAATATCACAATAGGATACTAGGATATTTTGATTTTTATTTTATTGCGTCTGTAAGTTTGGTGATGTTTATGAGTTGAGCTTCGTTTTCCGATCTCTTTTTTACCTCCACCGCAGCTTTTTCTAAAGTTCTTTCTGACACCACCACGCGATACGGAATGCCAATTAAATCGCTGTCGGCAAACTTGACTCCCGCGCTTACCTCCCTGTCATCATACAGCACTTCCACTCCCGCAGCCAGCAAGTCCTGATATATCTTGTCCGTTTCTTTTTCCGCCGCCTTGAGCGCCAGCAGATGCACCAAAAACGGGGCAACCGATTTTGGCCAAATTATACCTTTTTCATCGTTGAATTTTTCCACTATTACGCCCATCAGTCTAGTTAAGCCCAAACCGTAACAGCCCATGATTGGATATTTTTTTTCTCCGTTTTGATCGGTAAAACCCAGGTCAAAATCTTTGCCATATTTTTGGCCGAGATCAAAAACATTTCCTACTTCCGAAGCTTTGGCGCGATTAAGTTTGCCTTTTTCACATTTTGGACAGTTTTCGCCTGCTTTTTGTTTGGCAATTTCCACATTGACGCAGTATTCACAAACATCGCAATATAAAATGTCATCTTCTCCCGCGTCAGTTAAAACCATAAACTCATAAGAAATTTTTTGAGTAAAAGAACCGCCTGAACCTTCCGTAACTTTGGCGGTCAAACCCAACCTCTGATAAATTTTCAAATAAGCTTTCTTGACAATTTCGTAATATTTTTCAAAATCTTCCTGGCTTTCGTGGAAACTGTACATATCTTTCATTAAAAATTCCACGCCCCGCAAGATTCCGGACTTGGAACGCAGCTCGTCACGAAACTTCCAATGAATCTGATATACCGCAACCGGCAAATCTTTATAGCTATTAATCCGTTTCATAACCAAAGGCGTCACCACCTCTTCTTCGCTTTGCCCCAAAGCAAAATCTTTTTCTGTCCGGCTTTTTAATTTAAACAAAACGTCAATTTTTTTCCAGCCCCCGGTTTTTTGCCAAATAGCTTTGGGGTGCAGCATGGGCATTAATAGTTCCTGTCCGCCGACTGCGTTCATTTCTTGCCTGATTATGTCTTCGATTTTACGCAAAACCCGCAAACCCAAAGGCGAATAGCTGTAAACACCGGCCATTAACTTTTCCACAAATCCGGCCTGCTCTAATAATTTGGCGTTAACGGTTACATCATCTGCGGGCGCAGTTTTGGATGTTTTTAAAAAATATTGTGATTGCCGCATAATTATTTGAATTTTCTTCCTACGATTCTACGGACTTTTGCTAAGGTCCTGTCAATTATTTCTCTGGCTTCCAACGGGTTAGCTTGACCAAACCAGCCTTTGGCTCTTTCGAGAACTTCCTCACGTGTTTTATAAAAACCAATAACCCAAAGGGCCCGTGTTTCGTCCGGGGAGAATTCCCTAAATTCCTCTTTAACAAAATATTTGGTTAGATATTCAACAATCAAAAATTTATTTTTATGTTCCGGGTATAAATTCTCAAATACTAAAGCTTTAGCCAATTCGCGCTGTTTATGTTGCATGAGTTCTTTATATTGGCTTTTTGGTAAAAACCTTCGTAACTTTTGCAATGCTCTACTTTCTATTTGCGGGACTCTTTGGACGCTAACTACTTTAGTTTTATCCTCTTTTAAAGGGGTTTTATTTGCGACCTCCCTGTGGATCATATCATCAAAAAAGAGCATTCTTAAAACATTCTTCTCTCTTTCGTCTAGTTTTGCCTTATCAAAAATTTGCTCAACGGTAATTCTATCAATTATCTGCTTTTCAAATAAACTTTTGTCAG
>JAHFJK010000027.1 GCA_023245915.1 Candidatus Doudnabacteria bacterium
GTGAAAAAACATACTTTCCCTGGTGCATAGGCGTAATTGAGGTTAATTCTCTCAATTATCCCATTAAACCAAATTGAAATCGAAAAATATGTTTTTGTCAGATTACGGCTAACGAATGAGCAAATTTAAGATTTTTAAAAAATTAATTGGACACCAGTGACAGCTAAGTATAAAACAGAACGGTAGATTAGCCAATAGGAAATTGACAATATATAAATAGGTATTTAGAATGCCCATAACAATAAGGCTAGCAAGGAGGATCGGATATATGGTTCGTTGGAAAAGAATAGCCCCTAGGGGAGTTTGGAATCCGATGGCGGGTTTTCGCGAGGTTAGAAAGTCCCGATTTCGTGGTAACAAAGATGCTCAACGCCCACCTCGAGTTTTACGCAATCCTTATCTGAAATTGTCTCTTTTTGAAAGGAGTAATACATGGCCAATGACACCGACCTTGTCTATGGACTTTTGTCCAAGGGAGGGGATTTCTCTGTCCCTCAAATTTCTGTTGAATTAGGAATGAAACCCACCAAGATCCAGGTGGCCTTGGACATTTTAAGAGCCAATGGTAAGGTGGCGGCTTATCCCGACGAAGCAGGAATTGTTTGGGGATTGCGCAGACTTTCCTTGCGACGTACAAAACGCTGACTCTAAGGGCGGGACAAAGTTTTATAGTTCCCGCCCGACCAATTCTCTAACTTGTTTAGAGTTTTTTTGTTTTGTGATAAGATGAAACCATCTATGGCTGTAAAAAATTTTAAAAATTTGAAACCTAAGGACCTGATAGTTTTTGACGTGGACGGGACGCTGGCGCCAACCAAGTCTGAAATGGACGCGGATATGGTTGAGTTGTTTAAGCACTTATTAAGAGTAAAGAAGGTGGCAGTCATTAGCGGGGCAAAGTATGAAATTATGAAAATGCAGCTGGCAAACAGCCTTAAAGCTTCTCCGGATTTGCTGCGCAATTTGTTTTTGTTTCCGACAACAGCGACTACGTTCCTTAGATACAATCATGGATGGAAAAAAGTTTACGCTTTAACTCTTTCTCCGGCAAAGGTTAAAAAATTGAGAAGGCTTTTGAAAGAGTGTTTAGGGAAACTGGCTATAAACATCCAAAAAAAACTTATGGAAAATTAATTGAGAACAGGGGATCGCAAGTAAGTTTTTCTTTCCTTGGCCAGGATGTGGTGAAAATTTTGGGCAAGCGTGGCATTAAGATGAAAGAAGATTGGAAAGCCAAAAATACACCTTTGAAAATGAAAATTGCCAAAGCAGTGGCAAAGTATTTGCCGGATTTGGAAGTCCACGCTGCCGGCTTTACCACCATTGACGTTACCAATAAAGGCATTGATAAAGCTTACGGCATAAACCAAATTCATGAGCATTTATTTGTGCCAATAAAAAATATGCTGTTTGTGGGTGATGCGATTTTCCCTGGGGGAAATGATTATGCGGTGGTAAAAACAGGAGTTGGTTATATGCCGGTTAAAAATCCGGAAGACACGAAAAGGATTATTCGACAGTTGCTAGTGTGCCATTAATTTAATTCTGATGATGCAAAATTTGCAAAAGCCCTTAATTTATTGGCCATTTACAGTATCCTCACCTGTCAAATTTAAATTAAAGGCACACTAGCATAAAATAACATAGAAAAATAAATGTCAAAACTAACATGGATATCCATGTTAGTTTTGACAAAGGTGAATTAAAGATAAAGATTATGTGTAACGCGGGGTGTCGGCCTTATTATGGAGGCCAGTGGCCTCCGCTATAACAAACCAATTTTTTCCTTTATTTCCA
This sequence comes from Candidatus Doudnabacteria bacterium, assembly GCA_023245915.1. Classification (GTDB taxonomy): domain Bacteria; phylum Patescibacteriota; class Doudnabacteria; order UBA920; family UBA920; genus PALSA-1336. The sequence goes on from JAHFJK010000027.1 coordinate 1,798, forward strand.
GTAACGTCCGGCTCGCCACCTCTCTGGCTTTCCTTGAGCCTTCACCCAAACTTTCCGCCAGCTCTTCCGGCCGCGAGAGCAGTTCTTTTTTCTTTTCTCTAAACTCGGCAAAATAGTCCGCAATTCTTTTTGCCAAAGTTTCTTTCAGTTCGCTAAATTTTAGCGTGCCTTTGTTTTGTTCTTCGATAAAGTACACAACATCTGCCGGAGTGCCAAAATGTGTAAGCAGGAACATCAAATTTTCCTCACCAGGGGATTTACCCCCGCTGGTTGTCGCGGTTACAGCTTTTTTTAGTTTGCGATGGATTTCCGTGGGCGAATCATCCAGCAACAAAGCTTCGTCCCCGGTTTTGCTCATTTTTTTTGTGGGATCACTCAGGCTTTTTACTCTTAATGACTTTAGCGCATAATTTTTAGGTTCAGGAAAAGTTTTTCCAAATTTATTGTTGAACTTTCTGGCCAAATTCCGGGTAAGCTCCAAATGCTGCGTTTGGTCTTCTCCCACAGGGACAAACGTGGGTTTATACAATAAAATATCACTGGCCATTAAAGTGGGATAGCAAAATAACCCCGCGTTGATATTGGCGGCATTTAATTTCGATTTGTCTTTGAATTCAGTCATCCTTTCCAGTTCACCCATAGGGGTAAAGCAATTAAAAATCCAGGCTAAAGTGCTGTGTTCAAGTACATGGCTTTGTAAAAAAAATACAGATTTGTTCGGGTCAATGCCCAAGGCCAGAAAAGTGGCAGCAAAATCCAAAATAGAGTGGCGTAAAATTTTACTTTCAAAAGGAGTGGTTAAGGCGTGCAAGTCAACTATCAAGTAAAAGCATTTATTGTCTGGATCATCCTGTAATTCCAGCCATTGCCTAAAGGCGCCTAAGTAGTTGCCGATATGCAGCTTTCCAGAAGGCCTGGTACCCGATACAATAATTTGTTTTTTATTGTTCATGTGGTAATTATACCAAATAATCCCAAAAAAAGGCAGTTGACTTTTGGGCAAATTGGATTAAGATGATGACAGTTAAGCTTGCCTTAATGGGAGGGCAAGCTTTTGTGTTAGGAGGATGTATGAATAAGTGGGTTTTTTTGGAACCAGATAAAAAGAGCCCCAAGGTTGTTGAATTTGAAGAGCAACTTCGAAGCAAGGTCATTGGCCAGGACGATGCGGTACAGCAGATCGTCAATATCTACCAGACCATCCTGGCCGGTATGAGCGGGCCGGGACGGCCGCTGGCAAACCTGCTGTTCCTAGGTCCGACCGGAGCAGGAAAAACAAGGCTCGTCGAAGCCGCGTCGGAGATCCTCTTTGGCAGTCAAGAGGCTTTCATCAAAGTGGACTGCGCCGAATTTCAGCACAGTCACGAAATATCGAAGCTGATTGGCTCACCTCCAGGTTACATTGGGCATCGCGAGACATCGCCAGTGATTACTCAGGAGAAGCTTGATCGGTCTCACACCCAGAAACTCAAAATCAGCTTTGTCCTTTTTGACGAGATCGAAAAGGCCAACAACGCCTTGTGGCAGTTGCTGCTCGGCATCCTGGACAAAGCGACACTCACGCTCGGTCACAACCAAAAGGTCGATTTCTCCCGCACGATTGTTTTTATGACATCGAATCTGGGGGCCAGCGAGATGAGCAAGCTCCAGTCCGGAGGCATCGGTTTTGTCTCGCAGGCAGGCCCAGATCGTGCCGAAAAAATTGACCGCAAGATTTATCGCGTCGCTGTGGACGCGGCGAAGCGTAAATTTTTACCGGAATTTATGAATCGTATCGACAAGCTTGTGGTATTCAGGACTCTCACACCAAATGAGCTAAGCCGGATTCTGGATATTGAACTGGCAGGCGTACAGGGAAGAATCCTGGCCACGCAGACGGAGCGTCCGTTCACGTTCAGCTGTACGGAAGCGGCAAGAGCCTTTCTTTTGAAGGAGGGGACGGATCTCAAGTATGGTGCGCGTCATCTGAAACGCGCCATTGAGCGTTATCTGGTTACACCTTTGTCCGGATTGATCTCCGGTCGTCAGATCAACGCGGATGATATTGTCCAAGTTGACCTGAACGGGTCGGGTGACGGGTTAATTTTCAGTAAGGAAAAGCCCAAATTTAATTACGCATGAGATTGGGTTTGAACCCAGTTTTAAGCCGCTTTGTTTCATCCTGAAACAAAGCGGCTGATTTCTTTTCTGATTTTTTACAAACTGATTATATTTCGCTCACTATCCTGTACCACTTACTTGGTTCGGGTACGGGGCAAGTCGTTTAAATCTCGATAACAACAGGGAGTACCATTGGTCTTCGTTCTGTTTTCTGATACAGGTATTCGCCAATTTCATCACGTACTATGTTGCGCAAATATGCCCAGTTGGGCTCTAACTTTTCCTTACCTTTACTTTCAACCAGTTTGCGGACTTCGTGTTTGACTTCCCTTATTAAATCATCATTGCCTTTCATATAAATAAAGCCGCGGGAAATAATGTCCGGCTGGTTAATAAGTTTTCCATTCCTTCTGTCTAAGGTCATAATTATAACGAACATCCCATCCTGCGCCATGACTTGGCGGTCGCGAATAACGACTTCGCCGACATCGCCAATGCCCAGGCCGTCTATGAAAACATAACCACTGGAAATTTTTGGATCTTCTGTAACTTTTGCTTCTTTAGCAGAGTTTAATTCCAAAATTTGTCCATTGTCTAGTGAAAAAATATTGGTTTCGGGAATTCCCATGGTCTTTGCCAACTCGCCATGAGCCACAATCATGTGGTGTTCACCGTGGATAGGCATAAAGAACTTTGGCTTTGTTAACGCCATCATCAGCTTTAACTCTTCCTGATGCGCGTGCCCTGAAGTGTGGATGTCTAAAGTTTTGTTGTAGATGACATGCGAACCTAACCGGGTCAAGTTAGAAAGCATGGCGGAAATTGCCCGTTCATTTCCCGGAATAGGGGAGGCGGACACAATAGTCGTATCACCTTTTTTAATTTTTACGGTTTTGTGGTCGCCTCGCGCAATGCGCGCCAGACCGGCCGCGTCTTCGCCCTGGGCGCCGGTAGTTAATATGGCTATCTGGTTGTCAGGAAATTTTTTAGCCTGTTCAGACTTAATAATTATTTTAGGCTGGATTTTTAAATAGCCCAAAGACAGGGCAATCTCGATATTATTGACCATGCTTCTGCCGGTAACAATGACTTTGCGGTTATACTTGGCAGCCGCGTCAAAAAACTGCTGAATGCGCGAAATGCTGGTAGAAAAGTTGGCAAAAATAACTCTGCCCTTTATTTCGTTAAATGTCCGGTCAATGGTTAAGCCGATTTCCCGCTCGCTCGCGCAGTAGCCGGGTTTTATCGCGTTGGTCGAATCTGACATTAACAGCAAAATGCCTTCGGCGCCGAACCTGGCAATTTTATCAAACTCCGTGGCTTTGCCGTCAACCGGCGTATGGTCAAATTTCCAGTCAGTCACATAAATTACCTGGCCTACCGGCGTAGTAATGCAAATGCCGACCGAATCGGGGATGCTGTGATTGACGCGGAAAAATCTTAATTTAAAATTGCCCAAGGCCAAAACATCGTCTTTGGTGATGGTGTTAATTTTAGAGCGGCCCAAAAGGGAAAATTCCTCCAGGCGTTTTTTTACGAACGCGGCGGTCAGCGCCATGGTGTAAACTGGCGGATCGCCCAGTTTAGGCAAAATGTAAGGCACGGCCCCAATGTGGTCCAAGTGGCCGTGAGTTATAATTACCCCGCGAATCCTGCGTTTGTTTTCTTCCAGCCATTTGGTGTCCGGAATAATATAGTCAATTCCGGGCATGGTGTCGTCGGGGAACGCCAGGCCCATATCGATGACAATAATGTCATCGCCAAATTCTAAGGCGGTCATGTTTTCACCGACTTCTTCCACACCGCCCATGGGAATAATCCGCAAATTTTGGCGCGAAGAAGTATAGCGGCTGGTAGTCAGCAATCCAGTGGCCTTCTCAATCAGGCTTTCTAATCTATCCGTCTTTTGCGGAGTCGCCACAGCAGTTGAACCGCTGCGGTTATGGTTCGGCCTCGGAGGCCGAAAATTTTGTCTTCTCATCATTTATTTAATTTTTTGATCACAGGAAAAATTTCCTATGATGTTTATCTGCTCAAGCATAAAAAACTTGAGTTTTACTTATTAAATTTTGTTAGGCCTAGATGAAAGTGGCTTGCTGGCCGACCTTAGCTCTAAGCTCGAATTAACAAATGGCAAATAAAAAAAGTGATTTTTTAACTACCATCTGGCAATTGATTTGTTTTTGATTTCGAGCAATTTTTCAGCCTTTATATAATTATAAACCTTTTGGCTTTTTTTGTCAATTTTTTTGTTAAAAAATGGCTTTAAATAAGGTTTTTGCTGCGTTAAATCATTTGATAATCGAGTAAATGCATCTATAATGTAAGTATGGCTAGAAATAGCAATTCAAAATTAGTGGCAACAATAATTGTAATTGTTTTATTATTTTTGGTAATGGGTATTTATTTTGCACACAAATTTTATAACAGTATTTTTAGATTATCACCCGACCAGGTTTCCAGTTCTTTAAATACAAAAATTTCTGAATGTAAAAAAATAAGTGATTGCAAATTATTATCTGGAGATATTCTAATGCGCAGATATGTCACCTCAAAAACATGGGCCTTTAACGAATTTGTTCATCCATATTTTACGCACTCAGCATTTTACTTAAATGATGACCAAATTGTAGAAGCTATCGGCAGAGAGAAAAATTACCAAGATGAAATACAAATTTCAAAATTTTCAAAAAGTGATTGGCTGGACAGCGGTATAGAAAGTTTTGTTATTGTCAGACCAAAATATTCCGGCGAGAAATTAAGCAATATAAAAATCAATTTAACTGCGATTGCCAATGACCCCAATTACAGATTTGGATTGCCGCAATTCGGGCACAAACAGATAACCTGCGCTGACCTTATACTTGAGCAACTATTTAATGAAAAAATTATTGTGACATCTACAGCGCCACAAATAATAACCCCCGATTATTTATTTTGGTTAGCTGTAACCAATCCACATAATTTTGAAATTATTGGATATAGTTTTCATAGGTAGTATCTACGACGATTCTATAAAAAGCCAAAAACCGCCTACCAGCAAAACCGCTATGATTATTGACAAAAATAAAACAAATTTTGAACTCCATTTTTTGGAGTAGATACCGATAGTATAAAAAATAGCAAAAATAACAGCTGATAAGCTAAATGCCCAACCGAATACAATATCACCTACATCACAAAATTTGCCAGTGCATGTATAATAGTGCCACACAAAATACGGGAGTGGTAAGAGTAATAAAATAGGTATCCCATACCCAAAATAATTTTTCTTTTGGCTGTTTGACCTGGAAATAAGAATTGGAACGACTGACACGAAAATAGATGTACCAAGTATTATAAAATTCCCCATCTGGGACAAAGAGTACAAAAGAGATCTACTTCTATTAGAAAACGCGTCCCAAACTAGGAAAATAATTACGACTATGTTTAGGAGCAGTACCATTATCCAGTTATAAAAAGGTCTGTTGTCTGTTTCCATAAAAGATGTTTATTCTTTGATAAAATCAATTATTTTGACTTTGTAAATTAAGTATAGCACAAATTTTTATTATTCATTTCAGCAGGCTGCTGGCAAAAAGATGGTGGGCACGAGAGGATTTGGACCTCCACGGGATTGCTCCCACACGGCCCGGTAGCTTCCTAAATCTTAATTCATTTTATTTCGGGATAAAGCCCGTTGGTAATATTTAATGTTAATTCTTGAACCAACAAATGCCGGAGCGTCAGGATTTTTTAAACATGGAAAGCAGGCCGGTTAAAGCATCCACCCCTGTGTTTATGGCCGCCTGGTTTTCTATTGGAATTTTTAAATATTTTTCGCCGGTTTGGCTGTCTGTCCGCACAATTTGAGAAATCAGGTTTTGGGTTTTTTCTTTGTCGGCCAGGGTTTGGGAAAGGTTGTTTAAAAAGCCGGCGGCTGCGGCAAAAAAATCATTGGCAGAGGATGGCGGAGCCGCTCCAGATTCTTTGCCCGTTTGCCTTTCCTTTTCAACGTCAGTTACCGCTGCCGGAGTTTGCGGAACATCTGTCATTTTTTCTACCGAAGACATAAAGCGCTTAAATTTGCTTTCGCCCATAAATATTTCGTCCGCGCCGTTGTCCAAGACCCCGGCAAACAGCGAAGATTTGAACTTCAGCACCTCCAGCATCCTTTCTTCAATGCTGTCCCTGGAAACAAAATTAATGACGTTGATGTTGCGTTTTTGTCCGTGGCGGTGAACCCGTCCAATGCGCTGTTCCAGCACGGCCGGGTTCCAGGGAATATCCAAATTCACCACCAGCGAGGCGGACTGCAAGTTCAGCCCCACGCCTCCGGCGTCAGTGGATAAAAACACGCGGCAGTTGTCTTTTTCCCGAAAATCATCAAGCAGCGCTTTTCGGTTTTTGCTCGGCACGCCGCCGTGCAAATACGAAAAACCGACTTTGCGGTTTTCCAGTTCCGCCTTAACTAGCCTTGTCATTCGCTCCCATTGGCTGAAGACTACAGCCTTCTCCTCATTGACCGAAAAAATATTATCAAGAATAGCCATAAGTTCGGCTATTTTGGTGTCGTAGCGGGTTTCCTGGTCCAAAATATAGGTGCTGTCGCAAACCATGCGCATACAGTTAAGCGCCAGCAGCAGCCGCTGGCGGTCCTTTTCGTCCAAAAAACCAAAACGTTTCCACTTGCTGATTAATTTCGCCACCATCTCCGCATATTCCGCGTGGATCTGGTTTTGCCTTTCGGTCATGGGCACGAATAAAATTTTATCGGTCCGTTTGGGCAACTGGGCTAAAACTGATTTTTTTGTCCGCCGGATGACAATGTCAGAAAGCAGATTTTGGATGCTGTTCAATTCCCGGTAACCGGTTACCTTGCCGGTCTCGTCCCTGGTCTGGTGGGTTTCCAAAAATTGGTAAAACGGACCGAGTTTAAACGGGTCAATAAACTGGATAATGGAATACAATTCTTCCAGCTTGTTTTCTATGGGCGTGCCGGTAAGCACCAGAGCGTATTTGCTTTGGATTTTTTTGACTTGCCGCGCGGTCCGGGTTTGCCAGTTTTTTATACGCTGGGCTTCGTCCAGAATCACTAAATCCGGCCCCATGCTGTTAATAAGTTCCATGTCCGCTCCCACCACGTTGTAGCTGGCGATTTTGTAAAAACTTTCCTCGCCATACTGCTTTTGTCTGCGGATAGCATCGCCTTCAATAACACTGGAGATGCTGCCATTAACAAACTTTTCAATTTCGCTTTTCCACTGGTACTTAAGCGAAGTCGGGCAGACAATCAGCACGCTTTGAATATGGAATTCTTTTTTCATTAACTCGGCCAGGCCTATGGCCTGCAAAGTCTTGCCCAGGCCCATTTCATCGGCCAACAAAGCCCGGCCCGCCCGAGCCGTGAACAATATGCCTTGTTTTTGGTAAGGATAAAGCGTTGTTTTAAGCAGGCTGTTAAAATATTTATCGTCTATTTCATCCACAACCAGCTTGCGGGCCCGGTCGTCCCGCAGTTTTATGATAAAATCCATGGCGTCTTCGTAGCAGCGAAAATCCGGGCTGACTCCCGCGGCTTTTTCCAAAAAATCGTCAATGCTATCAATGGCCGAGGACAGCAAATGATTCTCGCGGTCAAAAAAACCTTTTGCCAGGCGCTTGAATTTTTTCGCGTTCTCGCCGCCAATCCGCAGGCAAACCGCGCGCTCTTGGCCGTACTTTAAATAAACGGAAGAATAAACCGGCCGGTATCCCCCTTCCAAAACCCCGGCAAGTTTTTTATTTTTGACGATTTCAAAAAGAATGGCCTCAATATGTTTGCAAGTGCCTAGCGTGTTGGTTTTAAAATCCATACAGCTGCAAAAGTTCGGGCCAGGATTTTTGCTCCGCAAGGCTACTTTGTACTCACCGCCGCTTTCCGGATTTTTCACGGAATAATCCCCAAACACGGGGTGCTCCCCGCCCAAATATTTGATGCTGAATTTTTGCTTTTTATCTGCCACAAACTGCCGCCGCAATCCCAGCTGCCACTGCTCCACAGACATCTCCTCCGGCTTTTTATGGTACGGGACTTTGGCTGGTTTAGGTTTTTTTCGTTTCCTGGTCATAAGTTTTACTCTTGCCTGCATAGGAATTTGTAATGCCCCACTATACTATCAGATGCTAAAAGCGTTGTAAATTTTTAACCAGAAAGGTGTCTGTTTAATCTGATTTTGTTGGTGATTTTGTTGGTTGACAGTAAATATAGTATTTGCTATACTGACCTTACAAATCCTTATTTTTGTTAATTTATATGTTATTTAAGAGGAAAATATACAGTAAAATTTTACCCTGGCTCAATAAACCGCAAGCAATTGTGCTTACGGGGATGCGTCGGACCGGAAAAACCACGCTTGTAAAACAGATATTACAAGAAGTTTTATCGGCTAACAAAATTTATTTTGACTTTGAAGCGCTTGAACAGAAAAGCATTTTTGATACCTCTGACTATAATTCAATCTTGCTTAAACTCCAAAAATTGGGATTAAATCCCGCGCGGCAAATGTACGTAGCCATAGATGAAATTCAACTGTTGCCCAGCATTGCCAGCAAAGCCAAATATTTATCAGATCACTATCCTATTAAATTTATTCTTACCGGTTCAAGTTCGTATTATCTTAAACATTTGTTTTCTGAATCTTTGTCAGGAAGAAAAATTGTCTTTGACATTCATCCTTTGGATTTTGGGGAATATTTAACTTTCAAACAAGTCGCTGCTTTTCCCTGGACGGAATTTCAGACGGTGCCCGCCAGTAATAATTACGTGCGGCTACAAAGTTATTACGAAGATTATATTGAGTTTGGCGGTTTTCCAGGCGTGGTTTTAGAATCCTCGGCGGAAACCAAGCGCAAGCTGTTAAGTGAAATAATCAGTTCCTACATAAATATTGACGTGCGCCAAATGGCTGATTTTGAAAAAATCAGCCATTTGCAGAAAACCATAGAACTGCTGGCTTCGCGGATTGGGAGCAGGCTGGATATTTCAAAACTGGCGGCTTCAGTCGGAGCCGCAAGAGAAACCATAAATAATTACCTGGAATTTTTAGAAAAAACTTTTCTCATATTCCGTGTTCCGGTTTACTCTCATTCCAGGGACAAAACTATAACAAAAGCAAAAAAAGTATATTTTTGCGACACGGGGTTAGCAGGATTTTTAGCAAAAGTTCCATCCGGTTCTCTGTTTGAAAATACCGTATACAACCAGCTTCGCAGTTTTGGTAACATAACCTACTTTGCCAAGCATAGCGGACAAGAAATTGATTTCATTTTAAATCAAACATCGGCTATTGAAGTTAAAGAAACACCAACTGCATCCGATTTGGAAGCCCTAAGGCGCCGCGCGAAGGCCCTGAAGCTCCCCACCCATGCGCTTATTGCGCGTCGCAAATCAGCACAGTTTAATGAGTACATATGGGGCGGAGAGATCCAATAAACAATCAAATTTAGTTCCCTTTGGGCACGGGAGGACTTGAACCCTCACGGGCTTACTACCATACGCTCCCTTGCCCCGCAATAACTTTTGGTGATTCTTATTCACTCATGGTGGGCGTGGGGAGAGTCGAACTCCCACGATCTTGCGATCATACGGCCCTGAACCGTACGTGTCTGCCAATTCCACCACACGCCCATTAATAATCAACAATGTATTAAGTTTGTGAAAGTTAGTCCAGGGTGAACGTGCGCGGCTGCCAGTTACGCCACTTCGGCATTAATTTAGTATAAAGTAGAAAGTGGAAAGTGGAAAGCTTACTTCCACACCCGCTTCTCTTCAATATACCAATTACTTACGTCATTAAAGCGCAGGGAGGGGTCGTAAAGCACATTTAAGTTGATGTTTTTCAGGCTGCTGTCCAGGGTGTAAATATATTGAGTCTGGTCTAAAAAGATGACGGGAAATTTGGACATTACCAGACCGTTAAATTTTTCGTAACCAGACGCGCGCAATTTTTTATCTGTAGTCGCTCGGGCTTCAATAATCAGCTTGTCCGCGTTTACGTCCTTAAATCCTGTCAGGTTGAAGCCCGGATTTTTTACCTGGCTGCTGTGCCAGAATAAAAATGGGTCGGGGTCAGCGCCAAATTTTTGCGGAAAAAGCAGGACATCAAACGTCCTGGGTCTGATAACGGTATCCATTAGTTGTTGCGTGGCAACAATAATTAAATTAACTTTTATGCCAAGCTTTCGCCATTGGTTGGCCAAAATTTCCGCGGCTTTGGCGTTGACTAAAGAATCGTTGGTCGTAAGGGTAATTTCCAGGCCAACGGCTTTTTTATTGGCCCGGCTGCCGGTTTTTGTGTCTGTTGTCCAGCCAGCCTTGTCCAGCAGGCTTTTGGCCAATTCAAGGTCGCCGGCGTTGGCAAGAGCGCGATTTTTTTGGCTGTTAAACAGCAGAGGCGAAGTCGGCAAAAGCGCGTTATCTTTAAAGACTTCGGAAATAATTTGCCTGCTGTCAGTAGCCGCGGCTAGCGCCTGCCGGACAGAGGGGTCGGTTAAAATTTTATTGTTAAGGTTAAAAAATACTACTTGATATTGGGGCAGAGCTACACTTACCACTCTGGCGTTGGCCTGATTTTTATCAACATATAAATTGCTGCCCAGGGGAATAAAGCCAAAACCGTTAATCTCGCGGCTGTGAAAAGCGTTTAAAATATCCTTTTCTGAATCGTAAAATTTAAAAGTTATCCGGCTGATTTTAGCCGCTTGCCCGTGATAGTCGGGGCTGGGCGAGAGGCTTATTTCCTGGATTTTACCGCCCGGCAGTTTTTTAATTTCCGAAATTTTGTAAGGTCCGCTGCCCACAGCTTCCAGGTTATTTTTGGCCAACAGAAAATTTTGAGGCTGAATGTTGCTCCACAAGCTTTTGGGTAGAATGCCCAGTGTTAAATTGTCAGCAAAGGGGCCGGAAACATCTTTGGTGGTGAACCTAACGCTATAGTCAGAAAGTTTTTCTATAGATGTTGCCAACCATAATGGGTTCAATGGACTTTTATAGGCAGGGTCTTTAATTAATTGGATGGTAAAAATTACATCATCAGCTGTCACAGGCCTGCCATTATGCCATTTGGCGTCGCGCTTTAAGTTGATAGTGTAGTGTTTTTGGTCTTCGGAGACCGTGGGCATGCCTTCGGCTAAATCCGCGACCAGCTGGCCGCCGCTGTCGTACTTATACAGACCGGAGAAAACAAGTTTGGTTAAGCTTAGGTCCGGCTCCATCCTGGCAAGCAGCGGATTGATGTAGCCGGGCTGGCCTAAAACGCCTTCGCTGTAAACGCCGCCAAACGCCGGAGCCGGATAGGTGTGGCCATAATAAAAGTTTTTGACCGAAGCTACACAGCTGACTATCGCGATAATGAGTAAGACTAAAAAAGCGATTTTTTCCCTTCTGCCCATTAAAGAAAAAACTTTCCGTATGCGGGAAAGGCTTAAAGATTTGAGCTCCTTAACTCCAAGCGCGGCTGCCTTGGCATAGGAGAATAAATTGTAAGGGAAACCGTTCATTAATAAAAAATCGAATCTACGAATATTTACGAATTTGCGAATGGTTGTATCCGTTGTTCGGAGATTCGTCTATTCGTCAATTCAATTTATTTTAAGAACAACGAGGCAATATTAATGCCCATAAAAATTATTCCTAAAACTATGGTGACGTAAAACAGCCATTTTTCCAGACCCCGGCGGGTCTGCACAATGTTGCCGGCGCTGCCGAAAACACTGGAAAGACCGGAAGACTTGTTTTGCAGGGCAACAACCACTATTAAAATTGTCATCACCAGAATATCAAAAAATTTTAAAATTTGGGCGGAATTCATAAATAAACCACTAATTGAAGGAAAAATAACATGCTTGAGCATTATACTAATAATCAGGCGGTTGGTCAAGACCTAGTCTTGTAACTGCCCACTGGGCCTCATAGCCATAAAAAAACTGGCTGTTTAGGCCAGTTGGGAAACCGTAGTTTGGAGGCTTTTGGTTTGTTCCAATAGTCTCTGGTATTCAGTAAAGAATTTG
>JAHFJK010000028.1:0-428 GCA_023245915.1 Candidatus Doudnabacteria bacterium
GTTAACCAGAAGTTCGAAGGTGGGAGGATTAACATCGGTTTGGCGTAAACTGAAGACTTTGGGCTTTCTTTGGTCCCGTAAAAGTTTGGGAGGGTTCTTTCTTGCCATCTTAGTTAAAAATTCCGACAGCGTTTGGTTGTCGATTTTTTTATTGCGTCGGTCGTAAATTGATTTTGCAGTATTAACAGCTTCAAATATGCCCTCGCCTGTCACTGCCGACACAAAAAATACCGGGCACATCCACAGATGCGGGAAATGGAGGGAGATGGTGTCGCGGAGGGATTGAAATTTATCATCAGATTTTGAACCTCTCCCTCCGCCTTCGCCAAGGCTACGCCGGACAGGCCGGCTCCTCCCCATGAGTTGGGGAGGGGAGTTTATCAAGTCCGATTTGTTTGCCAAAATTACACAGCCCTTTTCCATCTGTA
>JAHFJK010000028.1:456-13452 GCA_023245915.1 Candidatus Doudnabacteria bacterium
TTTCATCGTTCGCGTCAATAACAAACAAACACACATCGCTACGTCTTATGGATTTAAAAGTCTGAAAGCCGCCGAAAACATCGGGCTGCTCTTGCCGGTAAACTTTTTTCTTCAGTCCCGCGGTGTCAATAAAAGTAAAATCAGTTCCGTTGATGTTGATTTTTTCATCAATTGCGGCACGGGTAGTGCCGGGAACGGCGGAGACAACGGTCCGCTCGCTTTTGAGAATGGAATTAAAAATGCTGGATTTGCCGACGTTGGGCTTACCGATTATTGATACTGCTATCGACATAGGACCATCTTCTACTTTTAAAGGATTGGTTTCTTTGTTAGGCAAGGACTGGACAACCTCATCGAGTAAATCCCCAATCCCGAGTCCGCTAACAGAAGAAATTGGGAACATGTGTTTTATTCCCAGCCTGGAAAACTCCGCAAGTTTTTCTTCGTGGCTTCTGGCAGAATCTAGTTTGTTAATTGCCAGCAGTACAGGTTTTTTAATATTACGGAATTTTTTTAAAATGTTTTGCTCAATGGCGCTGACAGGTTGTTTGCCGTCAACCACCAGCACAATTGCATCTGCTTGTGTAACAGCGACCTCAATTTGCTTGCTAATGTTTTGCTGCAGTTCATCGGAGGGGTTAAAATTTAACCCGGCAGTATCCAGCAAAGTGAAATCCACGCCGTTCCAGGCGGTGTCTAAATACTGGCGGTCGCGGGTGGTGCCGGCAACCTCTGAAGTTATGGCCAAACGTTCCTTAATAATTTTATTTATTAAAGTTGACTTGCCCGCGTTAGGTTTGCCGACAATAGCGACTACGGGTAAATTTTTAGGCATAAAAGTTTTAAAAGTCTAAAATCCAGAACCTAAACACTAAACAAAATTTAAAGAAATAAATTTTTAAACTTTGGATTTTATACTTTATAATTTGTTTAGGCTTTAGTTTTTTGAATTTAGAATTTTGTTTTTAGACGGTGCAGTGGAGGTCGCCGGTGTGCTGGTCGCTTGCCTTGCCGGCGGGCGGATGTAAGGCGGCGGCGCGGCTTCCACCTGCGCGTTCTGGCCCAAGACCACAATCACATCTACTTTATCTTTGGAAACTGTGACGCCGGGCGGCGCCACACTGGCGGGGGTGGCATGGAGTTGGTTTTTGATAAATTCTGCGGTCGCCGGTTTGCTGTTGGCCTCGTAAACAATGGTTTGAGGCAGGTTGTCTTTGCTGTAGGTGAGCTCATAGACTGTCAGTCCGACATCGGTTAATTTTCTAAAAGCAGTGTTATAGGCCGGCTCATTGTGGGTGGAGTCAGCCAGCCAGACTATGCTTTTTTCCGCCGCCAGCTTGCCCAAAGAAAAGCTGTTTTTAAAAAAGTTTTTTACGTCATCCTCGCTTTTGTCCGGGCAGGGGGTGAGTACGTAGGCGCCGTTGGAAGCCAGAACTTCCGGGCAAATCAGTTGGGTCTCCGGGTCTAAACTTAAAGAATTAATTTTAAATTTTAAGCCTTCGGTTAAATTGTAAATGCGGTAAATGCCTGCCGGAGACAGGTTAGTGTGAAAATGGTCGGCAAAAACTGTCAGTAAATTATTGATGTTGGAGCCGGTTTTCACAATATTTTTAGTAAAAACTTTTTGCTTAAAGTTTTCCAGGATTTTTTGCTGGCGCAAAGAGCGGGCAAAATCCGAGCCTTCTAAATTTGAGCCGTGGCGCGAGCGGGCAAAAATCAGGGCGCGTTCCCCGTCCATATGCTGGTAGCCGGCAGTAAAAGTCTGCGGCGGCAAAAAACCCACGCCGCTGTCCGGGTACTGTGAGTCGGTAAAGTCTCTTTCCACGTTAATGTCCACTCCGCCAGCCATATCTATAGCTTTGGTGAATCCGGAAAAATCCACCACGGCAAAATAAGGCACTTTGAGTCCGGAAATTTTTTCCGCCATCTGTCTGGCCCAGGCGCCGCCGCGGTCCCAGTCCATTTCTTTGTTTTTAGTCAGACCTAAAGCAAAAGCGGCGTTGATTTTTTCCTGCCCTCCGCCTTCGGGTAAATCTACTAAATAGTCGCGGGGGATGGAGGTGAGGCTGGCTTCCCCGATATCCGGACGGATTTGAGCTAAAATTATGGTGTCGGTTAAATAAGGGCCGTCGTGCCCTTCGCCGCCAACTCCCAGTAATAAAATATTAATTTGGCCCAAATTTTCGCCGATCAATGTGGTATTGCCGCCGCGGAAAAAATCTATAAGTTTGTTGATGAAGGTAGTTTTTTGGCCGACAAAGATTTTTTCCGAAAGGCTGGAGGCGCGGAAAAAGACAGTCGCGGCCAAAATGACAATTATTGAGATTAAAAAAATTAAAATCTTTTTTAAGATTTTTTTTGGGGCGGATTTTTGTCTGGCAACAAGCAAATTGACTTCCTGCCGCGCGGGATGCCCGTTGACTATGGCGATTTTAGGCGGTTTTGGCGAATCGTTTGGATTAATGGAGTCAAGGTTATTCATCCGGTTAGAGATAGCTGCATTGTTAATTAATTTTTTAAAAAAAATAGATGTCTTTTGAATATATTTTTAAATCTGGAAATACATCGAAATCTCTAACGGGATCATAACGCTGATGGTAAGTATAGCCGAAAAACCTGCTGTCGTGTAGAGCTGGCCTGTCCGCGTTTTATCTGCTTGCATTTTTTGCAAAAATGATGATATATTTCATCCAGCGATACGCTTTTGCTTAGATTAGATTAAAGCGTTGCATTCGTCCTGCGCTAAATTAGGGATCCGTAGCTCAGTTGGTTAGAGCGCCAGTTTCTTTTAAAAATTTATTTTATGAGATTAGCTGTAAATGCTCACTGTCATTGCGATAATGCTTATTTTTGCGCTCGCAATGACAAAGGCAGTGGGCATTTACGATTAGCTTTGGTTCAAACTTGACTATAGGTATTTTTAAATCTGAGGAAACTGGTGCTGGGTGAATTAAAGCGCGCCGTTTTCACCCCCGCACCATTTTAAAGTTTTTTCAAATAATTGCAATAATTTGGACGGTTAGCTCAGCGGTAGAGCGCTGCATTCACATTGCAGATGCCACAGGTTCAAATCCTGTACCGTCCACCAAACAAAATCTATGGATAACAAATGGTGCGGGGCGCGGTCGGCGAGGTCAGTGGTTCGAGTCCACTATTGTCCACCAAGTCTAACGGGGTGAAAAAGGCCGATGGTTCAAATCCATCCGGATCCACCACGGGTCAATCGTCCTTCACTCCGTTCGTCCCGACTTTGCCGGGACTCACTTCGTTTCGGGCGTTGCCCCTTTCCCCAAATTTTCCTAAGATAAATCCACGCTGAAAATTTGGGGACCCCGGTTCGAGATCTTGTTCGATACAGTCAACAATCAAACCCTTGACCCAAGTCAAAATATCGTTACAATATACATACAGCATTTAAAAATTTTTCATGACAGAAAACCAAAATCAAAACCCTCAAGCAAAAATTCCCGGGGCAATGCAAAGCGCTGGTGAGTTTATTTGGGATTTGGTCAAAATTTTTGTTATTGCCGGCCTGATTATCTGGCCATTCCGCACCTTTGTGGCCGAACCCTTTGTGGTTTCGGGCTCTTCCATGCTGCCCAATTTTACCAATCATGACTATTTAATTATTGACCGTTTTTCTTACCGTACAGGCCCGCCCGCCCGGGGCGATGTTATAGTTTTTAAGTTTCCCAACGACACATCCCAGTATTTTATTAAAAGAGTCATTGGCCTGCCGGGAGAAACCATAACCTGTCAGCAGGGCAAAGTGGAAGTCCTGACCGTTGCCAACCAAACCCTGCGGTTAAAAGAAGCTTATTTGCCGAATTCCACCGCGACTTTAAATTGTAAAGCCAAACAGCTTTTGGGCAGCGATGAATATTTTGTGCTGGGCGATAACCGTTCTGCCAGTTCTGACTCCCGCTTTTGGGGCATTTTACCGAAAAATGACATTGTCGGTAAAGTTTGGGCTAGGGTGTATCCCTTTTCGAAATCACAATTCGTTCACACGCCAAATTATCAGTAAAAAGTATAAAGTAAAAAGTGGAAAATAACCTGTAACTTTCTACTTTCAACTTTTCACTCATTTCATGGGTAGACCAAAAAAAAACCAAACCGTTTCCAGCGTTTACCAGCCCAAAAAAATTTACAGCTTAGACGCTATGGAAGATATTGTTGCGGGCGATGACAGCCTGTGGGCGGCCATGCTTAGAAGATTTTCCAAACTCCACCGTGTTTACGGTTTTGAAAAAGTTGAGCCGCCACTTTTGGAAGATTTGCGGCTTTACGAGCAATTTTATAAAACCAGTCCTTCGCAAATGCAAAATTTGCTGCGGGTGCCAACCCCCGGTGGAGAAAGCGCTTTGCGGGGTGATTTTTTACCCGGCGTCTTGCGCGCTTACTATCAGCATAAAGTTTATGAAAAGCAGCCTCTAAGCAAATGGGGATTTTCCGGCTTCACTGTCGGCCTAAACCAGGCAGGAGATTTACATTCCAGCTTTAAATTTGGTCTGGAAATTTTCGGGCAGTTTAATCATTTAACCGAAGCCCAGCTAATAGGCGCGACCTGGGAGTTTTTAACCAACTTAGGATTGCCCGAGTGTGTGCTGGAAATTAACCACATAGGCAAAGAGGAGTGCCAGTTACACTATCAAGAGACTCTGCGGGATTTTTTGAGTGATAAAAAATATCAGCTGTGTGATTCCTGCAATGAGCATTTACACGCCAGAGTCTTAAATGTTTTGCGCTGCGACAATTTAGATTGTCAGGCGCTGGTGGCGGAGGCTCCGGTAATTGTAGATTTTTTAGAGCCTGAATCCAAGCAGCATTTTACCAGTATTTTGGAAGCTTTAGACGAACTGGGCATTCCTTACCAACTCAATCCGCTTTATGCCGGGCCTGACGGACATGGGCGAACCAACCTAGCCATTAAAGCCAAGTATAAAGGGGTCATGACCGTTTTAGGCGAGGGAGGTTACCATGAAAATTTAATGCAAAACTTGTGCGGTAAACCCCACTGCTGTTTTGGTTTTTCCGGCAACTTGTCTGTGGTCAGGCAGCTTTTGGAAGCGGCAAAAATCACCGCAGAGCGGGAGGTAAAAAGCGACGTGTTTTTAGTTCCCTTAGGCGAACTGGCTGCCAGAAGAGCCTTGCGTTTGTTTCGTGATTTAACCAGTGAAAAAATTTCCGTTTACGATACTTTTGGCAACGCGGGAGTCAAAAACCAGCTTAAAACCGCAGAAAATTTTAAAGCCCCCGTGGCTTTGATTATGGGCCAGAAAGAAGCTATGGATGAGATGGTTATTTTGCGGGATGTTAAAAGCGGCATGCAGGAAATTATTTCTTATGATAAAATTGTTTCAGAAGTAAAAAAGAGGCTCGGGAGATAAGGTATAAACTACAGAATCTATATGAATTTACAGATGACTACAGGAGCGAAGGCTAAAGATACGGTTCCATTTTTGTATGAAAATTTAAGTTATAAAATTATTAGGACGCTCATTGAAGCTCATAAAGAATTAGGTCCTTATGCCAGAGAAAAACAGGTTTGTGATTTATTTGAAAAGAAATTTAAACCACTTGAGGTTCCTTACAAAAGAGAAGTGAGAATTGGCAATTCGGGAAATGTTCTTGATTTTATTATTGCTGATAAAGTAGCTTTGGAAGTAAAGGCAGTAGCTTTTTTGACTTCCGCACATTACGATCAGGTAAAGCGATACTTACATCAAACTCAACTAAAATTGGGAATTTTGGTCAATTTTAGGGATAAACGCTTACATCCAAAAAGGATTTTAAACAGTAATAATCTTAAACAGGTATAAGTTTTTGTAGTCATCTGTAGTGTATTATATCTGTAATTCTGTAGCATATGACCGATTGCGTCTTCTGTAACATCATAAATAAAACCATTCCTTCTCAGCCGGTGTTTGAGAATGGGAATTTGCTTGTTATTAACGATATAAATCCCAAAGCGCCAGTGCATTTACTGGTTGTGCCCAAAAAACATATTAACGGCATCCACACGCTTGCAGCCGGGGATGAGGCCCTGGCGGGAGAGTTGATTTTTGTTGCCAAACAAATGGCGGAAAAATTTGGCGTGGGCGAAAGCGGCTACAAATTGGTCTTTAATGTGGGCCGCGACGGCGGGCAAGTGGTGCCGCATTTGCATTTGCATTTGTTGGGGGGCAGGCAATTGGCTGAATAAGTTGGAAGTTCGTAAAGTTATAAAGTTTGTAAAGCAACTTTATGAACCTTAAAAATTTTAAGAACTTTATACCTAATTCGTAATCGCCCACTGTCATTGCGAGCCCCAACATTTTTTAGCTTTAAATGGGACTGTTGCCGAATGTCATTTTGACTGCAATTCCAGGATTTCGGCATCTTGCCCCAAAAAATTTTTCCGCTTAGCCTACGGCTAAACATCAAAATTTATTTGCGCCAATCTGCCCGAAATCCTGGAATTTCGCCTGAAAAGCACATTCAGCAACAGTCCCTTAAAATGTTGGGGCGCGGCAATCTTTTACTTGTACTTGCTTAAATAAGATTGCTTGGCGATAATGCTTATTTTTGCGCTCGCAATGACAAAGGCAGTGGGCATCTACACTAATTCCATTTGCCAAATATAGGGCTTGTTGTTATAATCACTCTATAAATACACCCCGTTAGAGAATTTTGAAACCTACCGACATTTAGATGTTTTATTTATCAAAAATGTTTTGTATTTACAGAGTTTTTGATTTCTCTAACGGGGTAAAGAAAGGGGTGATTTTTTTATTCTATGGTAGAAGTCAAGAAAAAGGACAATGAATCATTTGATAGTTTGCTTCGGCGCTTTAACCGCAAAATTCAGCAAAGCGGCGTGCTTATCCGTGCCCGCAGAATCCGCTTTTTTGAACCGCCCAAGTCCCGGAACCTGCAAAAAATCGCTGCCCGCAGGCGCACCCAGATTCGGGCGGAAAAAGAAGAGTTGAAAAAAATGGGCAAACCGGTGCCGGTGAAGAGATATGGACGGAGGTAAATAATTGGTATCTTAATATCAACAAATAGCAACCAACATTTTTTTAGATATTCACAGATATTAGTAGATATTTATGTTAAACCTGCAACAAATCGAATCTGACCTGACATCGGCCATGAAGGCAAAAGCTCAACTCGTCGTTGATGTTCTGCGCGGGTTAAAAACCCGGATGCAAAATGAAAAAATTTCTAAAATGGCTGATTTGTCGGAAAGCGACACCATCGCATTGGTGAGAAGTGAAGTCAAAAAGCGCAAAGAGGCGGCGGAAACTTATCAGCAGGGCGGGCGGCAGGAGCTGGCGGACAAGGAACTTTCGGAAGTTTTAATTTTGGAAAAATATTTGCCGGCACAAATGCCGGCAACACAGCTGTCAGCTTTGATAGAAAAAACTATTGCGGAGAATAATTTTTCAGCCAAAGATTTCGGCGCGGCTATGGGAGTTTTGAAATCAAAATTGGCTCAACTCGCCGACGGGGCGGTAATTGCAAAACTACTGAAAGAAAAATTGAAATAATCGCGGAACACACGCGGATCGGGACTGCAGACGCGGATATGCACGCGGATCTGCGTGAACATCAGCGTAAAAGATCTGCGTGAACATCAGCGTATGAGCAAAGAACACTATATTGTAGGCCTGGACATCGGCACTTCCAGCGCGCGTGCGGTACAGGCAAAAATTGATGGCCAAACTGGCGCCTTGAGTATTATTGGTGCCAGTGAAGTGCCCTGCTTTGGTCTGCGCCGTGGCGTAATTGTGGATATTGAAGAAGCAGTTTCCTCCATTTCCAGCGCTCTGGAAAAATTGGAAAGGATGACCGGAGTGCCGGTGGCTTCGGCTAATGTTTCCATTTCCGGCAGCCATGTTTCTTCGCTGTCATCGCATGGCGTCATCGCGGTTTCCAGGGCAGACGGAGAAATTACGGAAAACGACATTATTCGCTGCGTGGACGCCAGCCAGGCCATTTCCATTCCCCAAAACCGCGAAGTTTTGCACGTCTTTCCCAAAACTTTTACTTTGGACGGCCAAAGCGGCATTAAAGACCCTTTGGGCATGAGCGGCATTCGGCTGGAAGTGGATACTATAATAGTCCAGGCCGGGCTGCCGTTTGTCAAAAATTTAACCCGCGCTATCATGCAGGCTGGCTGCCAACTGGATGATTTGGTTTTAGCCCCGGCTGCGGCGGCAGAGGCGGTGTTAAGCAAGCGGCAAAAAGATTTAGGCGTGTGCCTGGCAGATTTAGGCGCCGGTACCACGGGCCTGGCAATTTACGAAGAAGGCGATTTGCTGCATACTGCGGTTTTATCAATTGGACAAATGCACGTTACTAATGATATTGCCATTGGTTTGCGCTGCTCAATTGAAACAGCGGAAAAAGTTAAACTCAAGGCAGGCCATTGCGAGCCTAAAGCCGTAAACAAACACGAAGAAATAGATCTCTCCCGTTTTGACGAGTCCGAGGAACAGTCAGTCCAGCGCGGCTACGTTGCCGAAATTGTTGAAGCCAGAATGGAAGAAATTTTTAATATGATTAACGGTGAGCTGAAAAAAATTGCCCGGGACGGCAAACTGCCTTCCGGCATTGTCTTAAGCGGCGGCGGAGCCAATATGCCCGGTATAGTTGAGTTTTCCAAAAAGCATTTGCGCCTGCCCTCCACAGTCGGTGCGCCGCAAAACATTAACGCGGTAATTGACAGGATTTCAGACCCCTCCTTTGCCACGGCCGTAGGACTGGTGCTATGGGGCGGCAAATACTCCGGCTCGGGCATTCGCGCGGGTTTGGGCAATGCAGTCAAAAACATTATGTCGCACCAGGGCGTGGCAAGGGTAAGGAAGTGGCTAAAATCATTCTTGCCTTAGTATGTTTTTTTTGCTATAATTATATAGTTCAAGCAACATTTTTTATAAAAAATATGTATAACTGGTCAGTTGATGAAAAACAATTTAAAAGAGCCAACCCCAAGGCCTACAAAATCTGGCGTCTGGAGCAGATGATCCATTACCATGAGCCGGGAGAAAAATTAAGCGAAAGCGAAACAAGGCGCAATTGGGGGAAGCTCAAAACCAGAATAGACCCCGACTACCGCCGCTACCTGGAGTTTTTGTTATGGCCAAAGAAAAAAGCATTTTGACCGTCCATCAAAAGCGGGTATTAGACCTAATCAGTAAAGAAAAATATTTTACTGATCGTTTTTATTTTACCGGCGGCACGGTATTGGCGGAATTTTACCTGAAGCACCGTTTTTCCGAGGATTTGGATTTTTTTTCTGAAAAGCAGGAAGTCAACGCTGTTCCCATTACCCGTTTTTTTCAAAACAACGCAAAAAGATTAAAAATCTCCAGGTTTGACACCCGCAGAGTTTTGGGCCTGTATACTTTTTTTCTTACCTTTGCAGACGGCAGCGTTTTGAAAGTTGATTTTAATTACTACCCTTTTTTGCGGGCGGGCAGGGGTTTTAAATACAACAAACTCGATATCAACAGCCTGTACGATATTGCCATTGATAAAGTCCATACGGTAGTAATGAAGCCGCGGGCGCGGGATTATATTGATTTGTTTTTTATCCTGCGCCAAGAAAACTTTAAGTTTAACGATTTATTGCTCCAGGCCAAGGCCAAGTTTGATTGGGATATTACGGCGCTGGAACTTGGGGCCCGATTTATGGAGGCCGCGGAAACTTCCGACTATCCTAAAATGCGGAAAAAAATTGACCATCGCGAATGGAAAAATTTTTTCCTCAATGAAGCCAGAAAACTCAAAAGCCAGATTTTTGAGGAATAATTTTTAGCTCAATGAACAAAATTTTAAACAGCCAAAGTGTGACCAGGGTGAGGAAGTGGTTAAAGTCCTTTTTGCCTTAAGCTTATTGAACTTCTCTTGACTAAGGCCAAAGCAGTGATATAATAGAGTAAATAGAATAAGATAGAGGGGATTTATTATTAACATAAAAATATATGGCATTTTGGGATAGAAACAAAGAAAATAGAAATAAAGAGTCAGAAAGTTTGTCTATATTGCGCAATGAAGCAAAGGCCCCGAGACCAGAAGTCCATGGTGAGCAGAGAGGGGCGGATTTTAGAAAGTCAGTGTGGAAAGGTATAACGGGCGCAATTAAAAGAAGCGTTGATGTCGGAAAAACATTTGTGGGCTATTTTGACAGAGTCGTTGGCGGAGCCGGGGATGCTAAAGACTCAGTAAAAGCTGGTATTGAAAGGGCTGGCGAAGCAATGGGTAATTTTACCCAGCGAACTGGCGAGATAGGGGCCAATATGTTAGACGATGTTGGTGTGTTAATGGGAGAGGCGGGCGAGTGGGTAGGCAAACAGGCTGATGCCGGGGTAGACTTGGGTAAGGCAGCTGCAAAAAAGGGGGCTAAAATGGCTGTTGGAGGCGTTGTTGGAGGAGCTGCTTTGGCTTACGAAGGTGGAAAGTTTGCTGCAGCCAAGGGCAAAGAATATGGTAGCGCCGCAATTGATTGGGCTGATTCTACAAGAGTAAAGGTTTCTGAATTTGTTTCCGGCAGATATGAAAATTTGAAGGGCTGGGCAGGAGAGCAGGCAGAAAATATTCAGGGACGCGCCAGAGACGCCAGGGACGGGTATAGAGCATGCGTTGAAGGGGCCAGAAATTTTAAAAACCAAACCCTTGAGGCTTACCATCAAAAAAAGATAGATGTTATAACTAAGTTGTTTGCGAAATTAAGCCCTGAAGCGCAATCTGCTTGTGCGCAAAAAATAGGGTCAGTGAATGCCGGACTGGATTTAAAAAATCAAATTGGCATTTAGTATTAATTTAAAAATATATGGACAAACAAGCGCTGCTGGAAAAAATTAATAAGGCTAACATTTCTTCTGAATTACGGGCTCAATTGGTGGAAATGGTCAATGCTTCACCAGAAGCCAATCAGGAGTTGTTAAATAAAATTGGCGCGGCAATAGACAATGAAGCTGAAACTTTGATTGAAGAAATTGCCAATACGGAAGTTCAAATGGGCACCGACAAATATAATAAGCAATTAGACGAGATTGAAACAGACATTAATGCCTTTGGAAAAGAGTTGAATAAGAAAGTGGATGAAATAGATATGCAGGACGCGCGTTCTAAACTCGGGTAGTCAGCAAATAAATTTTCACAGATAATAAAAAACCCCCCCTAAAATGTCAAATTACGAAATTATTGACAAAAGGCGGGTTTTTTGTTATGGTTAATGACCAGCAGATTCTAGCGCCGTGTAATTGGTTTGCAGATAAAGCGCCAAAAAGAGCTAGGAACTTTTGGGCTTATGTTCTTAAAATAACTGATCAGGAGGATTAAACGTTATTGGTTAATGTCCCAAAAATGTGTCCTTTGCAATAAGAATCCTATTTTAAAAAAGACTAAAGATTTTTGTTGCAGGGGATACAGTCGGGCATGTCGCCCAGATGAAATTACCCCTCGAGGACAAAGAAATGAAAAGATTTTCAGCTGTTATCGTTTTAGTTTTAATCGTTACTTTGGTAACGAGCCCTGTGTTTGGGCAAGCGCCCCTAATAACTGATGCCGTTCAGTCGGCTGCGCCTTCAGAAACCGATCCGATGTTCCGTTCCGCCTTGATAGGAATTAGCCAGGAGTGCCATCTGAAGTTGGATGACCTTGTGGCTAAATTTCGGTCGCGCAAGGAAGGAACATCAGCCGCCGCTATTAGGTTAATCTTTGCCTGCATTGCCAAAATCGCGGCCGATGAGGTTTTTGAGGACAAAAAGTTTACCCAACTGCAGGACGCAGTTGCTGCGAACAAGGCCGCGGTTGCACGTATGAACCAGGAATTCGATAGCCGTGCCCAAGCCATCACAGAGAGAACCGTGGACACGGAATTTAAGTCCAAGGTGATCCCGGTTGTTACATCAGTAACTGCTTTGGCAACCGGAGCGGAAAGCTCGTCCAAAGAGGCCAAGGGAATGGTCTCCCAAGTGGTCGTCGGCGGCAAAACTCTGGTCGCTGTCGAAAAAGCCTACTTCGAGGCCCTGCGGGATGGGAAAAAGTTTCCCCGCCAGGCCGCGGCCGAAGCAGTCAAGCGCCTGGAATGCGCGGATGAGGAGCTTAATACCCCAACTCTGTGCATCACCCGGCCGGTTGACTAGTAGGAGAAGCAGAAGTAACGTGCCCAAATACTTTAAGTCCCGGGTTGTAACTTTGCGTGGCAGGCGCAAGTTGCAATTTCCGGGGCTTTAATTTTGTTTTATTAAAATTAGGACTTACGCAGTAGGTGTCATCCTGAGCGGAGCGAAGGAACCCTTAACGATTGGAGCTGTTGATATTCTTAAATATAAGGGATTCCCTGCCTGCCGGCAGGCAGGCTCGTCCAGGACTCGGAATGACATTTTGGGGTAAAGTGCGTAAGTCCTATAATTGTCAAACCCTTAATGATTAAAGGTCTTTTATTTAGATTTAGTTACTGGTTTTTAGTTACTGATAAAGTAATCGCTCACTGGCTTCGCGATAATGCTTATTTTTGCGCTCGCAATGACAAAGGCAGTGGGCATTTAAAATATGTTACCAGCAAAAAACTTGACAGTGTAGAGTTTCCCATATACAATTGAATTATGGATGTGGATTTGAGCAAATTGGAAGGGTTGGAGTGGGACGAGGGTAATCAAAATAAAAGTTTAGAGAAGCATGGAATTACCGCTTTAGAAACTGAAGAAGCCTTTTTTAATTTTTATGTAGTTTTCCCCGACCAGCGGCATAGCCTGGCCGAACCGCGCTATGGAATGTATGGAAAAACTAACGTCGACAAGCTATTATTTATAGTCTTTACCATTAGAGGCCGGCGGGCAAGAGTTATTTCGGCCCGTCCGGCCAGTAAAAAAGAAAGGAACACTTATGAAGAAACGTTTAAAAAAACTCCCCAAGTTTAAGAACGAAGACGAAGAGCGAAAATTTTGGAATACTCACGACTCCACCGGCTATTTTGACATGTCAAAGGCCATGACCGGTCCT
>JAHFJK010000077.1 GCA_023245915.1 Candidatus Doudnabacteria bacterium
TCTGATTACTTTGACTCTGATTGCCGGTCCATTTTTGGCCGGTTTTCTTTCCAAGCATTTTGGCTGGACCCTAACTTTTATTGTCACAGGCATTATTTATGCCTTTAGCCTGTTTCCGCTTTTTGCCCACCAAGAAATTTTTACGCCTAAGGTTTATGAATATAAAATTACTTTAGGTTTTTATAAAATTTTTCGCCATAAATTTTTAGGTTACCTGGGTTTTGGCGAAGAAATGTTTGCATTAAACATTTGGCCAATATTTATTTATATAATTGTTAAAGATTTTCAGGGTGCCGGCACGCTTGCAACTTTTGCCAGTTTGCTGGCAGCCATCCTTGCCATTATTGTCGGTAAAATCACCGATCAGTATTCCAAGCATATACTTATTAAGCTGGGAGCATTTTTTGGATCTTTAATTTGGTCAGCCAGGTTAATTGCCACAAATTTTTGGAACACTTTTTTTATAGACAGCCTTGCCAGGACATCGAAAGAAATTTATTTTATTCCACTTTCTACCAATGTTTATATAAAATCGGAAACCACGCACGTTGTGCCTTACGTAGTTTTCTTTGAGCAATCTTTAAGTATCGGTAAATTTTTGGCTTGTTTAATTGGAATTTTAGCTTTTAGTCTAACTGGAAGCTTTATGGTATTATTCATATTAGCCGGAATGTTTAGTTTGATGTATATGTTTATTTGATAACGCGGATCTACGCGCTGATCTGCTACGCGGATATCACGCGGATTCTATAAATGTTACTTGTTTCGATAATTTCAGGCGTTTTGGTTTTTTTGGTCTTCGGGCTTTTATTTTTTTTAGCTGACGCCTTTTTTGGCAAAGAGGATTTTGCCAGCAGCCACCTGGCAGTTGATCGGGTAGTCAAAATCATCAAAGAGCGGCATTTGGAAAAAGGCCAACTTTACGATTTAGGTAGCTGCCGCGGAAGTTTTGCAGTAAAAATCGCTTCAGCATTTCCAGGGATGAAAATTATTGGCATTGATGACAGCTGGTTTAGGACTTTGTTTTCTAAGACAAGAGGAATTTTTTTAAAAAACGTCAGTTTTAGGAAAGCGAATATTTTTAAATCCGATATTTCATCAGCAGATATAATATATGTCTATCTGCCGCAGGAACTTATGCCGGATTTGCAAACTAAGCTGAAAAAAGAATTAAAAGCGGGCAATTTGGTTATCGCCAACAGGGTAACTTTCCCCAATTGGCAGCCGGCGGAAACCTTAAGCCTTGATGAAATTGATCAAGTTCGGGGTGGCCCCGCAAAGCTTTTTTTATATCAAATACCTTAAACTTATGCCAAAATCTAAACTGCAAATTAAATATCAATTCTTAAATCTTTGAATGTCATTCCGTTATTGGTGCGGAATCTTAAATTTATTTTTAGATACCCGCTTTCGCGGGAATGACAAGGAGAGCTATGAACTACACAAATGTTCAGGCAGAAGATCCTGAAATCTATCAAATAATAAAAAAAGAAGAACAAAGACAAAAAGAAGGCTTGGAATTAATTCCGTCTGAAAATTACGCTTCGGCTGCGGTTTTGGAAGCCATGGGCAGTATATTGAATGACAAATACGCGGAAGGTTATCCAAAAAAACGCTACTATGGCGGCAACCAATTTATAGATGAAGTGGAATCGCTTTGTCAAAAACGCGCTTTGGCCGCTTACGGTTTGGATCCCAAGGAATGGGCAGTCAATGTGCAGCCGCTTTCAGGTAGCCCGGCCAACATTGCGGTGTATTTCGCTCTAATGAATTTTGGTGAAAAGCTGATGGCCTTGCAATTAACCGAAGGCGGGCACTTAACCCACGGGGCTGACGCTAACTTTTCGGGACGGGCATATAAGCCGGTATTTTATCCATTGGATCCGCAAAGTCAAATGCTTGACTACGATGTTGTCCGAAAGCTTGCCCAGGAGCACAGGCCAAAAATATTGTTAGCGGGCTATACTGCCTATCCTAGAACCATTGATTTTTCCAAATTCGCGCAGATAGCAAAAGAAGTTGGCGCTTACTCTATGGCAGACATTTCCCACATTTCCGGGCTG
The DNA here is from genome assembly GCA_023245915.1 of Candidatus Doudnabacteria bacterium. Taxonomy (GTDB): domain Bacteria; phylum Patescibacteriota; class Doudnabacteria; order UBA920; family UBA920; genus PALSA-1336. Next base: position 2,064 of record JAHFJK010000077.1, read on the forward strand.
GTGTCAGCCGGCGTCCACCCCTCGCCTTTTCCGGATATGGATGTGGTTACCACAACTACGCACAAACTTTTGCGCGGGCCAAGAGCGGCTGTTATTTTCAGCAAACGCGCCACTTTAAAGGATGGTAAATCTATAAGCGAGTTGATTGATAAGGCAATTTTTCCGGGGCTTCAGGGCGGACCCCACGAGCATACCATCGCCGGGGTGGCCATTGCTTTTAAAGAAGCGCAAACTTCAGAGTTCAAAACTTACGCGGCACAGGTTATAAAAAACGCGAAAGCCCTGGCAGAAAGTTTAATGGCAGAAGGCTTAAAATTGGTAAGCGGCGGCACCGACAACCATCTTTTGCTGGTTGATCTTACCCCTTTTGGTCCGGGCAAAGGCATTTTTGTCCAGCAAGCCTTGGAAGAAGCCAGCATTACTGCAAATAAAAATACAATTCCAGGCGAACCGGCTTCGCCATTTTTCCCTTCCGGATTAAGATTGGGCACACCTTCCATTACTACGCGCGGGTTTAAAGAAGGGGATATGCAGCAGGTGGGCAAATGGATTGCAGACGTGATTAAATCGGTCAAAGATTACAATTATTTTCCGGAAAAAGAAAAAAGGCAGGCAGAAATAGACAGGTTTAAAAAAGAGTTGGCTAATAATGAGGTAATTGCTAAAGTCAGGAAAGAAGTTAATGAATTTTGCTCAAAATTTCCGGTGCCTGGGATTGAATAATATATGGAATTAGATGTGGTTTTATTACCGCCAAAAAAATTAAGCCGCAAAATTGGTAATTTGGTCAGAGCTGTCGGGAGAAAAGTTCCTTTAAAAGTCGCGGTCGATGACCGAAAACTTCTCCCGCATGTTTCCCTGCTGCATATTGAGGCAAACCAAAGCGGAGTCAGACGAATAGCGTCAAATTTAGGAATTTTTGTCCGGCATCAAGCAAAGCTCAAGTTGGAGTTTACTGGTTTTCGCATGGCTGGTGGGGTTTTTGGAGATTTCTTTATGGCAGGCATAAGGAAAAGTCCAAAAATTTATTCAATCCATAAAAATGTGGTGGAAGAAATTTCTCCTTTGCGCAGCAGTGTATCGCATTTACCTCCCAAGAACCCGAATGAACTCCACAAAGTCTATTTTAAAAAATACGGCGTGGGCAACATCCTTAAATTTTTTGACCCCCATATTACCATGGGAAGCTTAAAAAATTTAAAAGACAGCAAATCGGTTTTACAATTTTTGTCAAAAACCAAATTTAAGACATTTACAGCCGACAGAGTGGCTTTAACAAAAGTAGACGTGAACCATCAGGTAACAAAAATTATTAAAGAGTTCAAATTAAAATAGATACTACGATACTATATAGTATCGTAGTATTTGGCTAGTATCTGATGAATATATTAAATTTAGATTTCAAAATTTTTCAGTTGCTAAATGGCTTAGCCGGCAAAAACGAAATTTTTGATGCTGCAATAATTTTTATCGCGCACTGGCTGGTGTATGTGTTAGCAGCAGTTTTAATTGCCTTGTGGTTTTTTAACCGCCACAAACTTAAAACTCGACAGGCTTTATTCTCAGCTTTTGTTTCTTTTTTTATAGGGCGATTCATCATCGTGGAGTTTATCAGAGCCCTAATTCCGCGCGCGCGTCCGTTTTTAGAGCGCCAAATAGTCCAGCTTATACCTAAAGGCGCGGAAAGTGCTTTTCCTTCCGGCCACGCCGCGGCGCTGTTTGCCATTGCCACGGGAATTTATTTTTATAATAAGAGAGCGGGAATGTGGTTATTTTTTGTAGCGATATTAGTCAGCATTGCGCGCGTAGTTGCCGGGGTGCATTATCCGTCGGATATTTTAGGCGGGGTTATGGTTGGCATTGGTACGGCCTGGATTTTTAAAATATTTTTTAAGGAGAAATTTGACGTTCTGGCGGAAAAATTATCAGATATTTCAGACAAGTTATTGCCTTTCACAAAGCGCTGATTTTTGGTAGAATGAGATAGCATTTTTGCCGCGATGGCGGAACCCCGGTAGCAGAATCGTTTTGCGATTCGCTACGGGGCAAGCTGGCAGATTTACCCCGTACAGTTGGGGGCCGAGTGGCGGAACTGGCAGACGCACACGCCTCAAGAGCGTGCGGGGAAACTCATGAGGGTTCGACTCCCTCCTCGGCCACCACTTGTACGGGGCATACGCGCCTTTCGCCTTCGGCGGACAGGCAAGAGCGCGCGCCTAACGGCATGTCGGTTCGACTCCGACCAGCGGCACCACTTGTTAATAATTTTATTATGAATTTGAGCCTATCTTCGCCAACATCTAAAATCAGAAAGGTAATATTGGTCATAAGCATAGTCGGTGTATCACTTATGGTTATCGTCGCTCTTGTTCTTGGTTCAGGTTTGCACGATATCGCTGGTGAGGTAATATCACCATTTATTAGTCTTTACTGGTTGCCAGCCATAATTTTATTTTTTTCTTTTAAAGACTATACGAAGTCGCAGGCTGAAAACAAAAAACTAAATTTTACCAAATCAATTCTTAAAGGAGTACTTATATCGTTCATAGTAGGTGTTGTTGATACTTTTATTGCAAGTATCGGTGCATCTCGCGAAGCAGGGCTTGGTTTGCTTTTTATTTTACCAGTTTTATTAATAGGTGGTTTAATATTTCAGTTAATACTCACAACTATTTTTTACCTTAAAAGTTCCAGAAAGGTAACGAGTGCAAATTAATTAAACCAGAAAAAGCTTAATGGACGATTTAAATCAACAACCCAACATTACAATCCAGCCACTCGACAGCATGGTTGTGCAGGCAGCCAACGCGCCTGTTGGGCATGTTGATGTGTCTTCTCTTCATGCAACGCCGGCCACGCCGGAGCAGGAAAAGGTTTCTTACAGCGACGCAAAAATTGAGGAGATTGAGGTTGCCAAAATTTCTCCCAACCCTTTCCAGCCCAGAAAAACTTTTGAACCGCAAGCCTTGAGAGA
>JAHFJK010000029.1 GCA_023245915.1 Candidatus Doudnabacteria bacterium
CCGGCCATTACGCCCGTTTGTGTCATTGACTTGTCCGCGGCATTGGCCGGGACAACGTTGGCAAAGGAATAGCCCCAGGAATTAAAGGTGGCTAAATCCGGAATGCCCAACAAACCGCTGGCGCCTACTAACTGAACCGTACCGTTGTTGTTAACCAGCACACCGGTTCTGTGGGCGCTGGTAGTGTTATCAATATTTGCCGATTTGCCCAGGAAGGAGGAATCTCCATATTGGGCGCGGGCAAAGCTAAAGCCTAAGCCCGTAAACACGGCTGCGCTGGTAAACGCGGCTTTGGTGCCAGCGGTAACCAGGGAGCATTCGCCTTTTACGTCAGAGCCTTTAGTCTCGGTGGCGCAAAAAACAGTGCCGTCCTTGGGAGGAATGAACGCTCCGGCAGGCAAGGCAAGATCTTCCGCGCTGGCAGGAACCACCTGGCTCCAGGAATTGAAGCCGTAGGAAAGGAACGCGCCGGCGGAAGTGTAGGCCCTTCGGGTGCCGTCCGGCATAACCATCCAGACGGTGCCGTCAGAGCTGGAGACATTGGTGCCCACGGAATGCGCCGCGGCTTGAGCCGCAAACGGCGCAAACAGGGACAGCGCCAATGCGGCAGCTGAACCTACAGCAAAGAGTTTCTTTGCTAAAGAAGTTTGCATTTTTTAATAATACTCCTTTTTTCTGACACTTGATTATTCAATTGAGATAATCAAATTTATTTTCAGAAAAAATTTAATTAATTTCATTATTTCGGCAAATTTGCTTTTAAAGCTCTAGAGATCTTTAAAAATTTTCGCCTGAATAATGTTTATTGATCCTTATACCGCAAGGGTTTGCGCTATAAGATCGACCACGGCTTTTTAAATAGCCCTTATAACTCGCCTTAAAGCTATAGGGTTCAATAAACCCAGGCACCTTCCCCATCAATAGTAGGTGAATTGGGAAGTTATATCACGCGACATTTTCTAGTCAACCTTAATCAGTTTAGTCGGAAGGTGCCTGGGTAAATCCCAAGCACTTCTCACCAAGTTGATCGATTCCTGAATGCGGGTTAAAACTTGTCTTCTGGCTTGTCCGCGATATTTTAATTGCTTTTCTCTTCTTCTTGCTTCCTTTTCTATTAAAAATGCTTCGTAATAAATCAGTTTGAACGGAAACCTCGATTTTGTAGATCTGACTTGCCCAAAATTGTGTTCTTTAAATCTTTTTCTTAAATCATTAGTGGAACCCACATACAACAGCCCATCTTTAAAGACTTATAAGGATATACACATAAACCATAACCATTCACAGATTGCATTAGTACTGCTGGCTCAGACGCAATTATGTCTATCGCGTTACAGATTATGTCTATGGCTATTTGTAAGATGACTACTCATGCAAAAAGCCAGGAAAAATTCATAATTTCAGTCTTATTTAAGGCTAAAATTAACTTATGAACTTTTCCTGACTTTCAATCATTAACTGGTATGCAAAATGTCATTTGTGGATATCTAAACAATTTACAATAGATTTTCAACTATTATAATATAAGTCTTCGGGTTTGTCAAAAAAATCTTTTAGTGATAAAATCACCAAGTTACGGTTAAACGGGCTGTCGTATACCGGTAGTACGCCTGCTTTGGGAGCAGGTAGACTGGGTTCAATTCCCAGCAGCCCGACCAAAGGAATGAGATTAAAATTAAAAATGGTGCGGGATAGACTGGGTTCAACTTGCCCCGTAGTGAGCCGAAGGCTCTACTACTGGGGTTCCCAGCAGCCCGACCAGAGATAATTATTTGAAGCCTGATTAAAAAACAAGGCGGCCGGAGATTTGCTGAAAGTAAAACCTTCATCAAATCCCCGGCCTTGTCTTGTTTGTCATTGGGCTACATCCTTTTCCTTTAGACCTATTTGCTCCATTAATCGGTAACATGCCTCCAACTCTTTTAGGTCAACGCCCCAGCTGCGCGCCGCATTTATCCTTTCTGCTAGCGTTCGCTGATAATCGCCCTCAGCACTTTGTCTTTCTGCCCAAGATAGTTTTTTAAAATCGTTGAGCTTGAAACGCAGCCGTCGCAAAGCAACCACACGGCCAATTATTGTGAGCTTATCTTCACATCTTTCGGGTAGAGACTCCAAAGCTATGCCCGACCCTCTGATTAGCTTCAAAAGGTCCTCTACAAAAGTATCCAACCAAATACCATCGATAGTGTCAGCGCCTTCAGAATAGAGGCTGATGACATACTCAACTTGCCTCTTAATCTGCTGATTAGGCCGGACCTGTTGTTTACGATCCCTGGAAAAGAACAAAAGCTTTCCCATACTTCCCCTCCATTTTTTCTTCTATCTTCAATTATCTTCAATCGATAAGTTTATTCCAATCTTCAGAAAATTTAGCCAGGCCCTTTTCCGTCAGTTCGATCAATCAAACAAATGCTTATCCTTGGTCAGCTCCTTCACCAAATCGTAGGCTTGATCGGCAGTATCTACCAAATAATAAATATCCATGTCTTTTTTGTCTATGGCTTTTTCCTTTACATACATGGAATAATAAATCCAATCCAGCAAAGGCTGCCAAAAAGCCCGGTTAATTAAAATCACAGGCACCGGCCTGATTTTGTGGGTTTGGATTAAAGTGATCATTTCAAAAAACTCATCCAACGTACCAAAGCCCCCGGGGAAAAAAACATAAAGAGAAGCGCCGGTTTCCAGCATTACCTTCCTGGTAAAAAAGAAGCTAAAGCTTTCGCTCTCCTTAACGTATTTATTGGTCCGTTGTTCCGTGGCTAAACGGATGTTAAGCCCGACGCTCCTGCCGCCGGCCTCAATCGCGCCTTTATTGGCAGCTTCCATAACACCGGGCCCGCCGCCGGTAATCACAGCCAAGCCGGCTTTGGCCAGCCTAAAAGCCAATTTAGTCGCCTCGTGGTAGATGCGGTGCTCCAGTCCCACGCGCGCGCTGCCCATAATGCTTACAGATTTTGAAAAACGCTTTAAAAAATTAAAGCCTTTGGTAAACTCGTCCTTAATTTTTAAGATTGTCCAGGCAGATACTTCGCGCCTGGTGCCTTTTTTTAAAACCTGCTGAACCTGTGAGGCCGGAATGCAAATTTCCCGGCCGTGGGAAGTAAAGCAAATTACTTCATTCGGACGCGGCTGTTTTGGCTGTTTGGGAAGAGGCATGGTTTTAGGATTACTGGTTGTTAAGGATTCACTAATTAATCCTGGGAAATTAGCTCTACCGATCCGCCTGCAGTTTCCATCGCTTGGCTGTAAGCGCCGTTTCTGGCCAGGCTGTTTAACTTGGCCCGTTTATAAAACGCGGCCTGGGCGGCGGCAAAATTTTCTGCCTGACCTGACCAGACTTTTAAAGCCGGAGCCTGTAGAGCCCGTCCGTAAGAAAAACTCATTCGCCAGGGACTGCCGATAATTTTATTTATTTCATTCAAATTTTCTGTAGCCTGCGCGTCGCTCTGTCCGCCTGAAAGAAATGCTATGCCGGGAACTTCTGAAGGAATTACCTGATTGAAAATTTTTAATGTCCATTGGGCAACTTCTTCAAAAGTTGCCTGATTCGCGCATTGCTTAGCCGATATTACCATATTCGGCTTTAAAATAAGCGCCGATAAAATAACTTCTTTTTCCTTCAGCTGTCTGAAAACCTGCTTTAAAGTTTCCAAAGTTACCACGGCACAGCGCTCAATGGTATGATTCCCATCCATTAACACTTCCGGTTCTACAATTGGCACCAAACCGGCCTGTTGGCAATCTTTGGCGTATTGCGCCAGCCGCAGAGCGTTTTCTAAAATGCACTCTGACGTAGGCAACTGTTCAGCTTTAATTGTAATTACAGCCCGCCACTTGGCAAAGCGGGCGCCTAAGCCATAATACTCTTTCAATCTTTGCGGCAAATCTTCCAAACCTTTGGTGATTTTTTCAACTTCCGATCCGTTAAAATCCTCCGTTCCAGTGTCAACTTTTATGCCCGGGAGAATATTTTTGCTTTGTAAAAATTTAACGAACGAAGTGCCGTCGCTCGCGGTTTGACGAATGGTTTCGTCATACAAAATTACGCCGCTAATAAATTCTTCAATGCCCGGCGTGGTAAATAACATTTGGCGATAAGCCCGGCGGTTTTCTTCTGTGGATTCCACGCCAACTGCGTCAAAACGTTTTTTTATAGTGCCTGTGCTTTCATCGGCCGCTAATATTCCCTTACCAGGCGCAACCATAGCCAGGGCAATTTCGTGGAGTTGGTTGATTTGATTTTGATCAAGCATGATTATTTTTCCTTATGATGAGTTGTAATATACCTTACAGTCCCCGATTGCCCCCTAATAACCATCGAATGCGTAATAATTGTGTTCCCAACTACCCTCACTCCCTCAAGCATAGGCCCATCAATAATTCCTGTAGCAGTAAAAGTTAAAATTTTGCCTTTTGCAAGCTCTTCCGCGGAATAAACTTTGCGGTCATTAAGGCTGTGCTTTTTTAAAAGCTGGCGATGTTCGCTCTTCAGCGGACTAAAACGGGCAAAAATCTGGCCGCCTAAAATTTTAATCGCAGTTGCTGCTAAAACTGCTTCAGCAGATGCGCCTATGCCCATAAGCAGGTCTATGTCGGATTCCGGCATACAAGGCGCTATTGCGCCGGCCACGTCACCGTCTGTAATTAAACGCACCCGCGCGCCTGTCTTTCTAATCTGCTCGATTAAACTGTGATGACGGTCCCTGTCCATTACACATACTGTAACATCACTTACCTTTTTACCCAAAGCCCTTGCTGTCCTTTGTATATTAAATTTAGGTGCTGCCCCAAATTTAATAACTTTGGCCGCTTTTGGCCCGGCAGCCAACTTTTCCATGTAGGTATCCGGCGCGTTCAACAAACTGCCCCTTGCTCCGGCGGCGATGACGGCAATGGCGTTGTATCTGCCGAAAGCCACGCTATCCGTGCATTCTAAAGGATCAACCGCAAGATCTAACGCAGGGCCTTTACCAGTTCCAACTTTTTCACCTGTGTATAGCTCCGGCGCTTCATCTTTACTACCCTCGCCGATGACAACCCGACCCGAAAAATCAATCTGATTAAAACGCGAACGCATTTCATCCACTGCCGCACCGTCAGCTTTTTTTGCTTGCCCTTTCCCCACCCACTTGGAAGCCGCAATCGCCGCCGCCTCGGTCACGCGCACAAATTCTAATGCCAAATTTCTGTCCATGCTTTTTCCTGTCATTCCGGAATTTTTATATTGATATTAAAAATATCCGGAATCTAGTTTTTAGACCATAAAGCGAGTTCAAGATAACAGTTAATAGGTTTTCGATGTTCTTCTGGTTATTTCAAAAATGTAAATCAAATGGGAATCGGAAAACAGTTTATAAAAAATCCGGGAGGAACCAACCCGCCGGCGCCAGATACCTTTTTCAGGCATTTTTTGAATATCACCCAAAAATGGATCCACAGACATAAAACTAATTGCTTCAGCCAGCCTTTTAGCATCTTGCTGTTGAATTCTTTTAAGCTCTTTTTGAGCGGCTTTTGCGATGGTGACGTTCCAATTCATTTTTAAATTCGTCCCAAGATTTAAATTTACCTTGAACGAATTCTCTTTCTCCCCGAGCTATGGCCTTTAACTCGGCTTTCGTGGGTTTAAATGTCGGTATACTTTTTTTCAAATCTAAAAGCTCATCATACTCTCTGCGGGGAATGATTACCAAACCCGATTGTTGGGCTTGTTTAATAAGTGTTTGAACAGTCATAACTAAATTTTACCAAAAATTATTGTTTATGGCAATCGCCGCCGTTTCATTTACCTACCCTACAAATTCTAAAGCTAAATTTCTGTCCATGCTTTTTCCTGTCATTCCGGAATTTTTATATTGATATTAAAAATATCCGGAATCTATTTTTTGGATTCTGAAATGAATTCAGAATGACAACACTTTGATTATATAGTGGTGCTACTCTAGTTGTAGTATCTAAGAAATGATGATTTTGGCTTATTTATAATAAGTTTTGGATTATCGATTAGTTGAATTTAGAGTAGCACCACTATAACATCTTCACTCGCCTTCTGCGAATTAATACCACAAGGGCCACAATAAAATTAAATATCACTAATTTCGCTGGATGCAGTACAGTGGTAAGCGAATAAGATTCAATGGCAATAATAGAAATTATCGATCTGACTCCATTTATTGACCAAAGTGCAAAACTTTCTTCAAAGGGCTTTCTAAAAGCTTTAAAAATAGTTGGGAAAGTTGCTGCAACATCGGTCGCAGTAATTAAAATAACCGAAAGCAAAGGATCTTTAGTCAGCCACCATAAAAAAATTCCTAAAAAGGCTGCTGCCAAAAAAATCCAATCCCAAAGTAAGAAGGTTTTTTCACCTTTGAAAAGTGAAATTAAGAAGATTGCGAAACAAATTAAGGAAACTGCTCCTATGGCCCATGCGCCAGCTTTAGCATTTTTAGAAAGTTAAGCAAAAAAGATAATCCCTGTTGTCAAAGACCAAATTAACCAAGAAAAAGCGTGGGGTTTAACTTTTCCAGAAAATATTTCTTTGAAGTAAACGCTGCAACCAAGTGCTGCTAATAAAATTGATACAACCCCAAAAATGAATTTATAATCTGTCATGAATTTCTTTAACTTTTTTTATAATAGCTGCTCTATCAATTTCCTCATACGCCAACAGCTCTTCTGGCTTGCCGCTCCTGGGCATTTTGCAAACCGCAAGATTTGATATTTGAAATTTGATATTTGAAATTTGCGCCGGGGCGCTTGCCACTGCTTCCCCAATCCCCCCTTCCGCAAAATTATCTTCCACCGTAATTATTTTTTTAGTCTCTTTTGCCGCACGCCATAAAGTTTCAACATCAATCGGCTTCACAGAATATAAATCTATCACTCTGATATTAATCTGTTCTCTCTGCAATTCTTCGTAAGCCGCCAATGCCTCATGAACCGTAATGCCTGCCGCGACAACTGTGGCTACATCGCTTGATGATGATTTTAAAGTTTTCGATCCGCCAATAGTGAAATCAAGGCTCTGTCCACTATCCACTGCCCACTGATCACTATATATTATCGCCGTATCTTTACGCGTCGTTTGTATATAAACATTTCCATAATGCTTTACGGCTTCCACAATTAATTTTTCCGCGGATATTGCGTCAGATGGATACAGCACAACCGAATCGAGCAAAGTTCTAAACATGGCAATTTCTTCCAGTCCCATTTGCGAAGAACCGTCCTCTCCTATGCTAACGCCCGCGTGCGAACCTATAAATTTAATGTTGGATTTGGCATACTGCGACATACGGATTTGGTCAAAAGCGCGTGACAAAAAAGCCGCAAAAGTGGAAACAAAAGGAATTTTTCCCCGTCGGGAAAAACCCATTGCTACACCAACCATATTTTGTTCCGCAATGTACATTTCAAAAAATCTTTCCAGATGTGTCTTTTTCACAGTCTCGGCAAACGTCGAATTACTCACTTCCGCATCCAAAACCACAGCGTTGGGAAAACTTTCCAAAATTTGCGGCAAAATATTCCCATACGCCTTGCGGGTAGACACTGGCTTGTCTTTTGGATAGTCAGTGAACTTAATGTCCTCACTTTCAACTTTCAACTTTTCACTTTCAACTGGCGCTTTCTCGGGCGCTGATACTTCGCCGACTATAGATTTATCAATTTCTCCCAACTCCACCACAGCGCGATCAAGCTCCTCCCGAGAAAGCGCCTTGCCATGCCAGCCGTCTTTATCCTCGATGAAAGATACGCCCTTGCCTTTCAATGTTTTAGCAATGATAATCTTTGGTTTGAAATTTGAAATTTGAAATTTGAAATTCTCCGATGTTGCCCACTCAAACGCTTTTTGAATATCGCCGATATTATGTCCATCAATTACAATCGTCTCCCAGCCAAATGCCTTAGCCTTGGCTTCATAAACTTCCGTGTGATGTCCAAACATAGTTTCCCCTCTTTGGCCCAAGCGGTTTACATCCAAAATCGCCACTAAATTATTCAGGTGATAATGCGATGCTGAAGCCATGGCTTCCCAAACACTGCCTTCGGCCATCTCTGAATCGCCAAGCAAAACAAAAGTACGATAATCCAGCTTGTCTAATTTGGCATTTAAAGCCATGCCCACTCCAACCGACAAACCTTGTCCCAAAGATCCTGTCGGCACTTCTGTGTAAGGAAATTCTAAAGTTGGATGGCCCTCCAGTTTACTGCCAAATTTGCGAAGAGAAAGCATTTCCTGCTCACTAACTTTCCCGGCTGCAGCGTATAAAGAATAAAACAAAGGCGATGCGTGGCCTTTGCTAAAAATTAATCTGTCGTTATTAGGATTTTCGTGATTGTCTAAATCTGCTTTAAAAAACCCACCCTCCTTCGCTGAAGCTTCGGAGGGCGTGCCGAAAAATAAAACCGCCATTAAATCAGCGGCTGAAAGAGATGATGTAGGATGCCCGCTCCCTGCCTCGGTGGTGGAAACTAAAGAATAGTAACGGATAAGTTTAGCAAGTTGCTCAATGTTGTTCATATTTATGTTAAAACGGATCTACGGATTGGATCCGGATATACTGATGTCTACTGATAAATCATCCGTAGATATCCGTCTATCCGTGTACAATCAGTTGATCCGTGTCAATAATATTCTAACCTATTTCCCCCAAAGCTACCAATGCCCAAGCAATCCTGCTCAACCATTTTCTCATTCAGTTCCTCCTGAAATACCAATCCCAAAATTCAAAATTATTTAATTTCAAACTTTGGGGTTGAGAGAAATAAAATGTCGATTTTATTTCTCTCATGGCTATTTGTTACTCAAAAATATCCTGCATTGCCTTTCTCGTCTTAAGAAAATCTTTGAGATAGCTTCCGATTGCATCATTTGGCATGCCGGTAGCCTTCAAACGAATCTCTTTAATATTCCCTTGCAGTTCTGTAATATCAGGACCTGTTAATTCGCCGTATGTTGTTCGGCGAAGATTGGCCAAAAACTTAATAGACCTGCTCAGAGCTGTGAGGATTTCGGGAATTTTGGCATAATTTTTCTCTGCCAAATCCAAAACAATTGAACCAAAGCCTTGTAAAAAGCGGCTTTTAGCTCGCTCGCTTTCAACTTCCGAAGAAGTCATTTTGTCTCTATCGTTCTCAGGCATATTATGATTTCCCTCCAATCTTTAATAATTTCTAACTCCCAAATCCACAAAATTTCCCCGTTGGCGAATTACGAACTTAGGGGTTACAAAAATCCCGCAGGAAAAAACTCGCGGAATTTTTACAAAAAAATTTCTTGCTCATTTCGCACAATCCCTGTGTCAAAGGGAATCTTTGCCATGGCTTATTTTTTGGAGGGAACCGACGGGCCGCCATCCATACCCTGGCTCTCAAACGCCGCGATTAGCTGTTCGGTCATGTTGGTGGTAGTACGGATGTTGGTATCCATAAAAATTATTTTGCTTCTGGCGTCATTGCCCATGGTTTTCATGGTATCCAGATATTGGTTTAGTGTGAGCAAAGCAATAATCTCACGCGAATTTTGGCCGGTGGCATTTTTAACTATTTCAATAGACTCTTTTAAGCCACGGGCAATTGCTTCTCTTTCAAGCGCAATACCTTCACCCTGTAAACGCTTTCTTTCTTTTTCCGCCTCCGCTTCTTTAACCGCCTGGATTTTTGTGGCTTCACCTTTGTACTCTGCCGCCTTTTTGAGCTGTTCAGATGCCACCACTTCGCTCATGGCCTGGGTAATGGTTGGAGGGAAACTTATTTCCATAATCTGGAAAGAAAAAATTACCATACCCCAGTCGCTAAACTGCCTTTCCAAGTCTCCGCGAATATGGGTTGCCAATTCTTCCTTTTTTTCCAAAATACCTTCGTGGGTCTCTTTGGCCACGTAAGTGCGCAAAGAATTTTCGATTATAGCTCCAATTGACTGGTTCCTGCTGGTTAAAGAGTAAGTGTATTTTTTTACACTCTCCTCAACCGGGTCAACCGCGTAAATTAAGTTGGTCGAAATGTCCACAATAACTTTGTCTTTGGAAGGATAGGTATTTTTCAGGGCAAAATTTTGCTGTCTTAATGTCACTCTTTCCGCGACGCGTTCAAAAAGAGGAATTTTAAAATTTAATCCCGCGGTCATAATGCGCTTGAATTTGCCTAAAAATTCAATCACATAAACCGTATTTTGCTGAACAATCCTAATGCCCGATAAAACAATAAGGACAATTATTCCTAAAATAACGTAGTATCCCATAAAAATTACATAATGGTTAATTCCGGCTTATTATAGCACTGGTTTCAAATTCCGCAAGCCCACCATATATCTAAATATCTAATATCAATTAATATCTCAATATCCTTCATGCCACATTCCTGGATAGTTTCCTAATCTCTTTCATCTTATCGGTCTTTTCCCAAGGAAGTTTTATATCTGTCCTGCCAAAATGTCCATAGGCTGCGGTTTGCTCATAAATGGGACGCTCTAAATTTAATTGTTTTATAATCTCAGCGGGTTTGAGCGGGAAAATTTGTTCAACAATTCGTTCAAGCTTATTGTCTGCAATTTTCCCCGTGCCATAAGTGTCAACAAAAACAGAAACGGGTTTTGCAACACCAATCGCATAAGCCAACTGGACCAAACATTGCTTTGCCAAACCAGAGGCAACTATATTTTTCGCAATGTACCGGGCCGCGTAAGCCGCGCTTCTGTCCACTTTAGTCACGCACTTTCCAGAAAAGCATCCACCGCCATGAGGAGCATAACCTCCATAAGTATCTACAATAATTTTTCTACCCGTAAGTCCTGCATCTGCCGGTGGCCCGCCAAGAACAAACCTGCCAGTGGAATTTATAAAGATTTGGATATTTTTATTAAACCATTTACCCAAAACCGGCTTTATAACCTGCTGCAAAATGTCTTCGCGCAATTTTTCCGTACTGACTTCTTCTGAATGGTGTGCCGCAATAACTATTGTGCTCACCCTCCTGGGTTTCCCGCCAATGTATTCTATGCTGACTTGCGATTTGCCGTCTGGCCGCAAATAGGGCAATTTTTTATTCTTGCGCACTTCAGCCAATTTACGAGTTAAGCCATGTGCCAAAGTGATCGGCAAAGGCATTAACTCTTTGGTTTCGTCACAGGCAAAACCGAACATTAATCCCTGATCCCCCGCGCCCATTTCCTTAAACTCGCCTTTGCCTTCATCCACTCCCTGGGATATGTCCGGCGACTGTTCGTGTAAAGTTGATATTACCCCAACATCGGAATAACAAAAACCATACTCTGGTTTGTCGTAGCCAATTTTCTTTAAAGTTCGTCTTACCACAGCCGGAATGTCCACGTAGGCTTTTGTTCGCGCTTCCCCACCAACTAAAACCAAACCCGTGGTTGCAAAGCATTCAATGCCGGCATGGGTTTTTTTGTCCTGCCTTAGCATTTCGTCGTAAAGGGCATCTGAAATTTGGTCACAAATTTTGTCAGGGTGACCTTCGGTTACGGATTCTGATGTAAATAATTTAGTTTGATTGTTATTTTTCATAATTGTGACATTATCCGCCTACGCTAAAGCTTCGGCGGATTATTGCTCTATAAATATTTTTTAATAAATGAGCAATAAAAAATTTCCTTTCTTTATCCTCATAATATGATGAGTAGGCACCTTACCTTAACCGGAAACTTTAAAGCAGGTTGCCGCCCCCAACAACGCATCGGGATCTCTTGATAACTTGTCCCGTATGAATGTTACGGGATTAATTATCCAATTTTAGCTTATGTTAACCACCCTGTGGCAGAGACCGCAGGGCGTGAAGCGGATACTGCTTTTGAAAACCTGCGGTTTTCAAACTTTCCCTTCTATTCGGTATCCCTGCGCCAAGAGCGCAGGGTGCAAAGGGGTTATAAAAGATTTCTTCAAAATAAGTCATACTAGAGGCAGTCAATAATTCATATTTTTTTCTTGGACTGCTTGAGTTTCCTAGCCTTTGCATACTTGATTTGGAGGTTGACTGTTTTTAAATGGGCAAATAAAAATTCAGTAAAATTTTTGTGCCTAACTTCTTCCCCTATTGCCGAGACACTCACCACTTCCATTTCTCCTTCAGCAAGAGTATCAGGATCAAAAGCTATAAATTCTAAAGTTTCGCCCCTGGCAATGTTGAAGCGTGACAGAGAAGGATACATTCTTAATTGGCTCTGACGCGGCGGGGTCATCAGTTCTTGAATGCTAAGTAAGGATAACGAATCTCCTGATCCGGGTCCAAAATCTTTAATCCCATTAGAAACCATCAGAAACGAGGCGTAGCTAGCTGGTAACATTAAATGTTTTTTTACCAGGTAGGCTTTGAGACTGGAAAGTTCTTTGGTGGTGGCAGGCGGACCTGCTGTTGGCAGCTTGAGCAATGGAAAATCTATATAATCGCCCATTGCCACGTAAAGTCCCTGCAAGGTATGCTCTGCCCTAACTATGTCCTGAATTAATTTTTTTGTAATTTTCATAGCAATTAAAATGATTATAATGCTCAATATTAATTTTGACAATACTTACGGTAAGATTTTACCACGGCGTTTTATTGTGAAACGAAAAGGATTGGAAACCCAAGTAATAATTAATCTTTAAACCCTGCCTTTTAAGGCGGGGAACAAATCGGAAGGGAAGAGTTTGAGAAACCGCAGGTTTCTCAAATCAATAGCTTTCCTTACGATACCCCGCCATTTATGGCGGGGAGGATGTCATTTTTTCATAAAGGTTATTTTATTCTGGAGCGGGTAGGGGAATTTCACCCCTGCACCAATTTATTAACAAAA
>JAHFJK010000030.1 GCA_023245915.1 Candidatus Doudnabacteria bacterium
GAGTTTAAGATCCTCTGTACGCTGTCGCCGTGCGGGTCCAAAAAGGCTACGCCATGGCCATTGCGAATATCCTGAATGACCATATTTTCCATGAGGCTAGTTTTGCCCATGCCGGTTTTGCCCACGATGTACATATGACGGCGGCGGTCGTCGGTTTTAATGCCAAAAGGTACTTGCTTATTGCGGAAGTTGGTTTTGGCAAAAACTGTAATTTTCTCTTGATTGTCCATATTTAGTGAAAAATTAAAAAAATGATAAAATTGACAAAAATAACCTGGGCGGTATTGTTTTAATTTTTATTATTTTTGTCATTTTTGTTCATTAACCCTCTACCACTTCCCCAACCGGCAAATCTGCCGGCGGCCTGACAGTCTTGCTGGGCACGCTTTCCACATGGGCTGGAGCCAATGTCCCTTCCGGAGTAATCGGGAAATGGAAAATAGTAGCAAGCTCTTCTGTGCTTAATAAAAATTTTGGTGAGCCAACGTAAATGCTCCGGGCTTTGTAACCTTTTAAAAACCAATGCTTCCTGTGATTGGTTTTCCACTTGACTACCGGGTCTTCCAGAGAGGGCGAAAAATAAGGGTCAACTTTTGTCCAGATACTCATGTCGGATTTCAGCGTATTATGAATTCCGGCCCCCCCGCCTGGACTTAAGTGCCTTATTGCCCCTATCAACTCAAATCGTCTACCCTTGTCATAGTCGTTCTTGGGGGCAATATAAAGCAGTCTGATTTTAGTGTTATAGCAAGCTTTGTTGAGTTTTTCTTGAATCAGGTTGACACGCTTTTTTTCTGATTCAGTCATGCTTAGCCAATTGTTTTTTTGCTTTCTGCCTAATTCATCTTCGGTGGAGTTATGCCCTTCCCCAAGGCTAAAAATTTTTGCTTTATAACTAAATTTTGCAAACCAGTCAAACGGCTTAAGCAGCAGGCGTAAAAAACTAAGCTCGTGTGGAAGCGCTTCTCCAATAAGTTCCTTGACTTTTTTTACCGACCGCATTTCCCACTCATCATTTTGGATGGGTTGAATTAAAATTTGCAAGGACAAAAATTCGTGGGGCTTAACCCGCTCCATTGTCTCAATTAAATTCGTTAAAGGATCAATAATTTTTTCTTCAGCGGCAGGATGTTCAAAATCTTTATAAGTTTTCATGGGGATAACGCTGTCCTCCGTCATTTTCCATTCCGTGCCGAAAAAATCATATTCATTGTCATCTTGGTAGGGATTAAGCTTAAAATTTTCCATGTAGTCAGATATTTCCCGGATTTCAGCAGTTGGGTATTGGGAATAAAAAGCTGATTCGACTAAATGCTGCGACTTTTTGGGCGAGCGGATAATAAAAGACACCTTGCCCCCTAAGGATACGATTTCCAGCGCATACCAAAGCTGAAATTTACCCTCGACAAACCTTTCCTGAAGAGTCAAATTCCTGTGCAGCACATGCATTTGCGCGAAAATATTTTCCACAGCCAGGGTGCTGACTCTGTTTTCTCTGGGTACTAAAATTTGTAAAAACACCCATGACGTGCTCCTGACAAATTGCCCTTGAATTTCTTCCACATATTCGCGCCAGAACATGACAATAAAACCAATAACAAAAAGCACCCAGCCGTAGTATTGAAATACGAACAGATAAGCTAAGTAAAAAATATCGCCAAAATTGGGCAGAAGGCTTTTTAAAAGTTGCATTTTTATTTCAGTTACTTCTACTAAATACTAAATAATCCAAATACGAAACTGAAGATTGCCGCTTTAGTATTTAGATACTTTCGTATTTAGTAGAATTACGCGAGAGCGTAAGCGTTTTTTCCTATTTTTTTAAACAGCGTTTTGTTGGACAGGCCGACTAAAATTGTGTTCTTTTTCACCATCCGGCGCTTTAAGACTTCTTCAATAATTTTTTCTCTGGAAATAGGCTGAGACGCCTGTTTTAAAATTTCGGTAATGACTTCAGAAACCACACCCGGCTTATAACCCCATTCGGAAAGCGCGTAAATGCCCCGGCCAATGAGCACAAACCGGGCATCTTTAATTAATTCGTTATGGACTGTTTCTTTGTAGGCTGAACGGGAATCAAATTTAGCTTTGTTAATCATTTCTGTGATAGTTCCGTAGTGTTCCGGCTTTTTGTGATGCTTCATGACCAAATAGGCCTTGTCGCCTACGTCTTTAGGCTTGACTTCCTTCCACAGGCTTAAACCCCAGTGACCAAAAACGTTTTTTTCAATCTCTACTGTCAACTCCAGATAATTTAAAATCACCCGGTCGGTAAGCTCATTTTTGTTAAGTTGATAAAACTCTGTCTTTTTAAAATGCTCCAAAAATTCTTCCGCTGCCAAAGGCACGTTTTTTTCAGCTATAAGCTTTTTGCCTTGGCTGACAAACCCGTGCAAAAGCTCTTCTTTAAACAATACGCTTACCCAGGCTTTTTTATAGTTTTGGTGAATGAAATGGTCAAGTTCTTCAATTAGATGCAAAATAAAGATCAAAGCGTTGCGCTCTTTAGGATCGCTGATGTTTAAATGCAAAAGCAGGCTTTCTTCTGCAATTATTCTTCCGTGTTCTGTAATTACATCAAGCAAAAGCCTTTTGGTTTCCGTGAAGGATTGTTTTTGCAGGCTGGTTTTTTTTAAATTTTTAATCAAATCCTTTTCAATCTGTCTGACCCGCTCGCGGGTTCAATTATGCTCCTTGCCAATAGCCGCCAAAGTTTTGGCCTCACTGCCTTCCAAACCGTAGCGGAAAGCCAAAATTTTCCTGTCCCGCTCTTTAAGCAATTCCAAAACCTCTTTAACCACTTCACTGGGGTTAAATTGGTTTAAACTTTCGGTTTGCTTGGTATGGATGATGGTATCAAGTATGCCCATAATTTAAGTTATTATAGCACAACAAAACATAACTTGTCAAACTTATGGTCAAATTATGGCTTGAATAAGCAAATTTTAATATAATACCTACCCTTTACAAAACTCTCTCTCTCTGATAAGCTAACCTGTCCACATTTGGACAGGAGGAATTCCATGAAGCACAATTCTTATTTCGATGACAAGGTTCAAAGTCTGGGCTTCACCTACGATGGCGTTGACTGCACTGTGGGGGTGATCGAACCCGGTGAGTACGATTTTGGAATAGCAGGTCGCCCGGAGGCCATAACTCCCCTAGTCGGAGAACTGGTCATTAACGGAAAAAACTATACCACCACAATGACTCGATTTATTCACGAAGGTGATACCATCAAGATCAAAACGGACGTACCTGCGGCATACCTTTGCCGCTATGGCGTTTAGACAGGCTACTGCGCCGGAGTTTCGACGAAAATCGGAACTACCGGCGCAGCAATTTCTTTTAAATTTTAAAACCCCGCGCTTGGCGGGGATTTTTAATGGTTTGCATTTTAAAACTCCCGTACGCTGTAGCATGGGAGTTTAATAATTTTTCATAATTTCGTTTGCGTCATATCCGGGTTCTTCGGCCTGCTGGAGTTTTTTTTTAAGACAATTTTCCAAAGGTGGGATTGTATAGTAATAAATTTTCCGCTTTTGGGATCTGTAAGTTTGTAATGCCCACCTTTGCCTCCGGAAGGGTCTAGAATAAATCCGACTTTTTGCAGGGCTTTAGCCAGTCTCTTTTGTGATACGTCGGACGGGAGACTAGGTGGTAGCATAAACTCTTTTTTGATTTACATTGGCGGTTTGGGTCAAGGGAGGGTGAAAAACAATCAAGTCGGGGTTGCAGTATCTGGACGGAACGCTAAAGGCGCTGAAAATGGCGTCTTTTAATTCTTTTTCCAATGCTTCCATTGTTTGGCCGGTAGCGGAAATATAGCCGCGGGGATAATCAACGGATTCGGCGTAAAAAAAATTTTGGCCGCCTTCTTCCTGCAGGCTGACATCAAAATTCAGCCCGCGATGGCGAAGTTCAATCAGCAAGTCGCTGATTTTTTCCTGGGCATGGCTTGAAGAGGCTAAGTAAGATTTTATGCGTTGGATGAAATAAGACATATTTGTTCTAATTTATTTATAGGCTGTTTGATCAATGCGCCGCGACAAATTTCTACTTACATCTTTTCTTTTCTTGACTATGTGCCTTTGGGCGAGTTGAAAAAAGGTCTGTTTTGGAGATGGTTTTAACCTGTTACCTTGAAAAGTAATAATAAATTTTTTAGTTTGTGTAACCATAAATCAATACTATCAAAAAAGGCCTAAGCGGTCAAACACTCCTAGTCCTCCACTTCTGCCACAGCACCAAAACTGGCGACGCGATAAAAATGGAAGAGTATGTTCCAATAATGATGCCGATAAAAAGGGCAAAGACGAACCAGCGAATGGTTTCGCCGCCGAATAATAACAGACTGAATAAAACAAATAGCACGGTTAGAGATGTGTTTAAAGACCTGACTAATGTTTGCGCAATGCTGTGGTTGACAACAAACTCTATCCCCTGCCCGGGGTAGAGGCGTAAATTTTCTCTTATACGATCAAAGACTACGATTGTATCATGAACTGAAAAACCCAATACCGTTAACATGGCGGTGACAAACAAACTGTCAACTTCCACCCCTTTAAAATGCCCAAGCAGGCTGAATACCCCAAGCACAAAGAGCAAATCGTGAAATAGCGCAATAACCGCAGCGCCTCCAAAACGCCAGGAGGTTACGGGCTTAGCAACCTTTCTAAAGGCGTAACCTATGTAGAAAATAATGCCCAGAGAGACAAACAACAATTGCCAAAAAGCGCCGCGGGAAAGTTCTTTGCCAATTAACGGGCCAATTGAGTCATAATGCGTCTCTGTAAAGTCTCCGGCCTGTTTTTTTATTGCATCTAAAAGTTTTTGATGCTGCTCTTTTTCCAGGCTTTGGGTTTGGATAATCAAAGAATTATTTTGGGCTGTCTGGACCTGAAAATTACCCAGGTTTTGAGTTGCCACGGCGTTTCGAACTTTTGTTACCTCCGGCGGCTGGGTAAACTGCAGCTCCATCCTGCTGCCGCCTTTAAAATCTATACCCAGTTTTAGGCCATAGAGGGAAAGCGAAACAATGCCGAACAGCAAAATTAGCCCGGAGACGACAAAGAAAAATTTTGAATATTTTAGAGTGTTAAACATATTGTGTGATGCGAAATTTGGAAATGCTAACTATGCAAAAATGCGAAATTAAAAGTTTGCATGTTAGCTATATTCGTATTATGTTCGCATGTTAGCATCACCTTTTTTCAATTTACTTACCCCAAACAACCACGGATGAGTTAATATATTATTTCCCACAAATAGTCTCAAAAAGGTGCGGGTTACAGTAATAGCGGTAAACATGGAAATTAGAATACCAACGCCCAAAGTGACGGCAAAGCCTTTAATGCCTGGCGAGCCGAAGTAATACAAAATCCCAGTGGTAATCAAGCTGGAGACATTGGAATCGCGGATGCTTAACCAGGCCCGGTTAAAGCCGTCTTCCACCGCTTTGTGGATTTCTTTGCCCGCGCGGATTTCTTCTTTTAATCTTTCAAAAATTAAAATATTAGCGTCGACCGCCATGCCAATGGACAGAATGAAACCGGCGATGCCCGCTAAAGTTAAAGTTACCGGTGAAAGGCCGTTAACAAACATCAAAACAATATAGCTTAGCAACGCCAACGCGCCAAACCAGGCGCTAACAGTTAACCCCAGAAGGAAAAACATACCAACTAAAACAACAGCGGTCAAAGAAATGCCGATTTTAAAGACTGCAAATGAAACCAGCGCGTAAATGAGCAATGCCAAGGCTGCCAACAGGCCAGGAAAGCGATAGTAAATTAGCATAAACAGCACTATCATAATCAAACCAATCAGGCCCGCCACAACAGATTTTTGCACTGATTCTTTACCCAAAGTTGCCCCGACATTTTCCTGTGAAATCAAATGAATGGGTACGGGTAAAGCGCCGCTGTTTAAGCGCGTTGCCAAAGCTTTAGCGCTTTCTACAGAAAAATTGCCGTTAATTATCGGCTGGACGTTGTCTGCGGCGTTAGCCAGGCTTGGATCTACAGTCGGCGCACTTATCGGCTGGCCGTCCACAAATATACCAATAGGCTTGCCTACGTTTTCCCTGACTATTTTTGCAAATAACTTTTGTCCATCAGAGTTAAATTGCAGTCGTACTACAATTTGGTTAGTCAGGCTTTGTGCCCCCTGCATGTCCACGGTCGCTTTAGTCAGTTGTTTGCCGGAAAGGCCGGTGGAGACCCATAAGTCTTCAGGATTTATGCTGACTTGCGTGCCGGTGGCGCCGGCTTTAACCGCGGTAGGCTTAGGGTTGGGATTTTGTACTTTAAATTCTAAGTACGGGGTCTGGCCAATTTGATTAATCGCCTCGTTAATGTCCTTAATCCCGGGCAGTTCAACAATAATCCTGTCACTGCCGGTAACCTGCACCACGGGTTCACTGACGCCAAAGCTGTTGACCCGCCGCTCCACCGTGTCACGGATAGCGGCAAGCGCGTCCGCCTGATCTTCTTTCTTTATGTCTTTAAACTCTGCCTGATAGACCAAATGGCTGCCCCCCTGTAAATCCAAACCTAAACGCACTTTGAACTGCTGTTCGTAATTAATTTTTAACTTCTTAAAATTGATTTTACTGCCTTTGGGCAGGACTATCCACACACCTGCCGCGGCTATAAGTAAAATTAGAAAAAGAGATACAAAAAGTCTAAGTTTTGGATGCATAATATCTATTAATATCTACATAATATCCCAATATCCGTTACAGATATTTATTGATACCCGGATATTAATTGATATTATAGCAAACCTTTGAGTTTTAACAACCCCCCCCATCGATTATTCAATAGTTACCTTTGTGCCTGTATCTGCCCAATTGTAAAGCCCTTCCATGTTGTCGTAAGAGACATTAACACAGCCGTGGCTCATGGGTTGGCCGAATTTGTTGTGCCAGTAAGCGCCATGGATGTAAAAATTTCCGCGCGCCCCGGTTTTAAACATTAAATTCCATCTGGTTTTTGGATAGCTATAACCGGGTCCAATATAGTCAACAACGGGCTTTTTCTTTATTACCTCAAACTCGCCCGTGGGTGTGGTATTTCTAACACCGCTGGAGATTTTGAAGGTGTCTATAATATAGTCGCCAAGTTTGTAGCTTAAACTTTGGTCTGCCAAAGCCACAACAATACTTTTTTCCAGGCGATCGCCGCCCCTTTTATTGGGGTCAAAACCAAATTTTACTTCCTCGCCGTCAACAAATCCGTCTGAATCGTTATCGGCTTTGACAGGGTCAGTGTGATAAATGTAGTTTTCCTCATAATCCGACAAACCGTCGTTGTCAGTATCCATTTTTTTCAAATCATCGCTTGATGGCCGTGCTTCCAAAGCCAGTGTCTTGCCCATTGGTAAAAAAATCAGGGCCGAAGCCAGAAGTAAAATTTTGATTTTATGTTTCAATTTTGTTTCAGCCAATGTTCAATGTGTTTCCCGTCCCGTTTTTGCCACGCATCAAAACAGGAAATTTGCTCTATGACTTGCGCGACGCTGCGCTCCGCTCCCGGGGCCGGATGCTTTTTGAAAAATTGCCGGACGTCTTGAGCATCTGCGGCAGTTACTAAGTTGCCCGCTGATTTTATAAACCTGTTTAACATATGACCGGAAGCGGGATAGCGGGTAAGCAGTGTTTTCCAGTTGTCTTTGGTAAACTTCCAGGCAATCCGCCTGCCCAAAGGATTGCTCCAGACTGACATGAAGATTGAAGGGCTGTCTTGCAAACGGACATGTTCGGATAAAGCAAATTTTAATGTTTTTTTCAAAAGCGCCGGGTTTTTAAATTGCCCCAAAGCCCTGCCAATGCGGTTTCTCTCCTCGCTCAGGCTTTCTGTTTTGTATTTTGAAATAAAATAATCATAAGTGTCAACCCCTCCGGTTTGCGCCGCAACATAATAAACCACTCCCCGAATGTCAGCCGGAATGCTTTGGTTTCTATTGAAGGCTTTTTTAAAAATATTCAAGCCTTCGCTTAAAATTTTGGTGTCATTAAAGCCTGCCAACTGTGACAAAGCCAGGCTTCGCAGCAATGCGGTCGTATGGCCCTCCCCTTTCTTAGGACGCCAGTCTAATTTCTGTCCAATTTTGGAAAAAATCATCCGTGCGAATTTTTCAAAAAGTGGATAATATTTTTGTTCAAACAAAAGCGAGGTAAGATCTGACAATCCCGAAGCCAACTGCAGCCAAACAGTATAGTCGGTTTCGTCTTTGTAGGCCAACGCAAGCTCAAGCGCTTGCGCTGTAGGAAAATCACCCGATTGCGACAGGGCAAAAGCATCACGGATAATACCCAAACGATCTAAGGCAGAAAGTTTTTTGTTTGCGATAGGTTCTCTTAAAGCTACCAACATTTGTGCAGGATAATCTGTCCTAAAAAATCCTGTTTCCCCCGAATTAATCTTCAATGGTAAAAAAGTATCATAGTAGAGACTATTGAACTTTTCAGCTTTTAATAAAACTTTATAATCCTGGTTATTCTTCAGTCCGCGGATACTTATAGGTATTT
This sequence comes from Candidatus Doudnabacteria bacterium, assembly GCA_023245915.1. Taxonomy (GTDB): domain Bacteria; phylum Patescibacteriota; class Doudnabacteria; order UBA920; family UBA920; genus PALSA-1336. The sequence goes on from JAHFJK010000030.1 coordinate 8,531, forward strand.
GCCAAATGGTTTTGTCATTTATTTGTGATTTGGAAATTGGTGAAGAAAAAAATCTGCTTTGTTTAAATTCCAAACCCTTTGGTTTTTGAACGATTTTTACCACAGGATAGCCGGCTTTACCTGTCCAGTTTTGCATTAGTTTGCGCACCGGCTTTTTGGAAATTTTTTCAAACGCCTGCCACAAATGCACAGTCGAAGCGTTTTTGTAGGAATGTTTTTTTAAATAGTAACGAAGACCGTTGCGAAAATCTTTTTCACCCAAATATCCGGCCAACATTCTAATAACGCTGGCGCCTTTGCTGTAACTAATTTCGTCAAAAATTTCCCCAATTTCGTCCGGATGATAGACTTGTATTTCAATAGGATGGGTATTTTTCAGGCTGTCTAAATCCAAAGCGGGATTCAAATCGTGGGCCGCGAATTGCGTCCAAATATCCCATTTGGGAAAAACCTGGTTAACTGCTAAATATTCAATATAAGACGCAAAACCCTCGTTTAACCACAAATGCGTCCACCATTCCATTGTGACTAAATTGCCAAACCACTGGTGAGCCAGTTCGTGGGCAATTACCAGCGCGACCCACTGTTTGTTTGCAGCAGAAGAGTGCTCGTTGTCAACTAACAGAGCAGCTTCGCGATAAGTTACCGCGCCCCAATTCTCCATAGCCCCGTGGGAAAAATCAGGAATGGCGATAAGGTCTAAAACCGGCAAAGGATAGGGTATGTCAAAATATTTATTATAAAATTCTAAAATTTTAATTGCTGTATCGAGCGCAAATTTTGCCTGGTGCTTTTTCCCAGGCGTTACGAAGACTCGGACTAGCGTCCCCTCCCCTTTTGAGGGGAGGGCTGGGGAGGGGTTGTTTTTTTCGCCCGCTTTGGCATATCCTTCGATGTATTCAAATTCGCCGACAATAAAAGCAACAAGATATGTTGACATTTTTGGCGTGGCCGCGAATTTTACCAAATTGTAGCCGCTCTCATGCTCCAAAAGACCTTCATTATCACCTTCTCCCTTTGGGAGAAGGTGGCCCGTAGGGCCGGATGAGGGTTCATTGACAGGCAAAGTATTAGAGATTGCTGTCAAACCTTTTGGAGTCATGAGGGTAATATCAAATACAGCTTTTGCTGCCGGTTCATCAAAGCACGGAAAAGCCCTCCGGGCGTCTGTAGCTTCAAACTGGGTGGTGGCAATATACCGATCCTTCCCTTGGTGAGTATATTTGCTCCTATAAAAGCCTCGCATCTTGTCGTTCAAAATTCCCTTAAAAGACAAGCTCAACTCCCCTTTTCCCTTGGGCAACAGTTTAGCAAAAGTAAAAGTAGCAGTTTCTTCTTTTTGATTGTAAGTTATTGTCTTTGCTTGAAATTTGAAATTTGAAATTTGAAATTTTATATCAGATACCTCAAGCTCCTTTGCGTGCAGACTAATTTCCCTCACCGATTTTTCCAAATTTAAATAAATCGTCTCTTCACCTTCAAAAGTAAAGCCGTTTAAATCGGGTTTTATCATTAAGCGATAGCGCTGGGGTTTTATATAATTGGCCAACCTAACGTTTTTTTTCATTTATACTCCTTCGCTAATCAAATTCCGATTTTGTGTTTTGGATAAAATTAATAATAACCAATAAAATTAAGTAATAACAGCATAAGCTTCGGAGTATTATACCTAAATTAATTTAGCAATTGAGTATAACAAAAACTTTTTAAATTTATTTGCTCCTCGCCCGCGGGCACTAAACTTAGAATAAATTTCTGTGCCTTCACCTTTAAGCTCTGCCAGGGTTTTAGAAGATCCTTGCGGCATAAATATCGGATCCACTCCGAAACCGTGCTTTCCTCTTGGTTTTACAATCCTGCCTTTTACTTTACCTTCAAAAAAATAAATTTGCTTAGGACTTTTGGCGTAAGCGATTATAGTTCTCATTTCCGCCCCAAAATCTCCGAGTTTTTTTGCCAGCTCATATAAACCTTTTGGCTCAAGCGCATACAAAAACCATTTCATAAATGGCCCGGGAAGCATTTTATTGAAAGCCTGGTAATAAGCGGACGTGTCTTCCACAAAAAAATCTCGCTTGTGATGCTTAAAGGCTTCTTTTAATTTATGACGGATAATTTTATAAACATCCAGTTCCTGAATTTCCTCCAAATCAATATTAACGGCCCTGATTTTAATTGGCGCAAGAATTTCTGTCATTTCTTTAACTTTGCCTTTGTTGCCGGTAATAAACTTTAGCATAAGTGCTTTGTCATTCCGGAAAATTTATATTGATATTAAATTTATCCGGAATCTAGTTTTATAAGATCTCCTCCGCCAGCTGGCGAAGCGAGTCAAGGAATCCCTAAAAGACAACAATAACAAAAATTAAGGGATCCCCCACCACATTCGGCGGATCGGGTTGACTGATAAAATTAAATAAACTTTAATTCTTCCCTTTGCCAGGGTTCGGTAGACAAATCAGAATATCTTAACCACTTAGGAGTAATTTTTAAAAACACGGCCCGTTCCGGCTTAATGTATTTCGCCACAGTCGGCATTTTTTCCAGCACCCCCATGGTAATTTCGTTTATTTTTTCAGAGTCGGTAATGTGTTCAGCTTCGCCTTCAATTTGCGCGGTTTTACCCTGCTCCCAACCAATTACCATTGCCACGCGTGGATTTTTCTTGATGTTGGCCACCTTGCGCGAACTGTCAAAGGTAGCGACATAAATTTCAAAATTTTGGTTAATCCCAAAACCCACCACCGAAGCTTCCGGCAGGGCGCTGGAATTTACAGTGGAAATAACAGCAATGTGATGTTGTTTAATGAAATCGAATATTTGCTCTTTGGTCATAAATTTTTTTGTTAATTTTAAACAAATTAAAAACCGATCGCCTAATTATTATAGCATAATTACAACAATCGGATGTTTTTAGGGTTTGTAACGGTCAAATCTTTTAGCCAAAGCGCCAAGAGAATTTTGAAGTTTTTCAAAGTCTTCCTTTGATGCAATTAGTTCTAGCAATTCTTTCACACTTTGATCAATATAATCAAAAAGAGGTTTAAAATTAGTTTCGCTCATAAATTAACTACAAACTTTTTTCTTTAAAAGTCAAACTTGTCATTCCAGAAAATTTAGACTGCTATTAAATCTATCCGCCTGCCTGCCGTAGGCAGGGAATCTATTTATTCGTGCTTGTGATCTTTGTGCTTTTCTCCCTCCAGCTTCTTTACCGCCTCATTCACCTTTGCACTAAACTCTTTTATTTTTTTCATCCCCATTTACCATGAGCTCTGCAATTTCTTCCGGTTTATGCTTAGCAAGCATCGCCAGCACAATGGTTAAAGTCGATGTTGACCACAGCCCTTTTTCCATTTGATTCTGGGCCATGGCCAATTCATAAAGCATTTTTAAGCTTTTGATAGTTCTTTTTTGATGTAGTCGTTGGGCATAAGCTGGATTTATGATTAAATATTTAGCGTTTGATTTATTATAGACAAGGGATTTTTTGGGTTCTATAATTGCTTTGCTAAGGAGGATTGTCCTATGAATGATGAAGAATGGACACAAGGGCTTGCGGAAACGATTGAGGCCAATTGGCGATCGGACTTCATTAGGTTAGTCACAACTGGGGAGGCTTCTACTGCATTCCTTAAGCATGTTGATTCCTGCCAGAAATGCTCGGATGCAATAACAGAGGCTTACAATCGCGGTGTAGAAAAACTGCAAGCATTGGGTAAAATGATTGCCGAAGGCAAACATCAGGGCTAGCGGCTGGGGCGGTGAAACAATTTTGATCACCGCCTCAAATCTTCAACTTTTTGCCGCTACCGTCCGCCGTCGCTAAAGCTTTGGCGGACTTCGTTCTACTTTTTATGGTAGGGAGCGTTTATCATCCCACAGCGTTTGTATTTATATGGTTTGCCTGTTTCGGGGTTTATCGCTCCGCAGGGACAGGGATCATTCCTTCCAATCTTATCGCCTGATCCACTTATTGATTTATTCACTGATCCATCGGACAAATTCGTTACCAAATTCATGGGCTGGGCTTGCTGCTGCGGTCTTGTTTGCACCGATATATGGAAAATCGTGTAAACAATCTGTTTGTTAATTTCCGTAATCAAACGTTGAAACATTTGGTGTCCTTCTTTTTTATATTCTACTAAAGGATCGCGCTGGCCGTAGCCGCGAAGACGAACGCTGTCGCGCAAATGGTCCATGGTGTCCAAGTGTTCCATCCATAATTGATCTAAAGCTTGTAACGCAACAAACC
>JAHFJK010000031.1 GCA_023245915.1 Candidatus Doudnabacteria bacterium
CGAGCCGAGGAATCTCTTAACCGTTACTCATCTTAGTTTATATAGATCCCTCCACTCCTCCCACTTTCGCGGGAGTCGGTCGGGATGACAGAGACGTAAATTGTTAATTGTTAACTTTGGAATTTGTTATTTGGACTTTGTTATTTCTTCCACTGCCTTCTCCATCTGTGGGTCCTTACCGCCGTTAATATCATCTTCAGAAAGTTTTACTTCAATATCAGGCTTTAACCCGTCATGGTTTAAATTGACACCGCCGGGAGTTATCCATTTGGCAATGGTCACTTTAACCGCGCTGCCGCCCGACAAATCTACCAGCTCCTGCACACTGCCTTTGCCAAAGCTTTTTTCGCCAACCAGTGCTGCTAATTTATAGTCATGCAAAGCGCCGGCTAAAATTTCCGCTGCCGAAGCAGACCCGTTATTAATCAAAACCACGGTCTTTATCCCGGCAAGACGATTTCGGCCTGCGGCATTATATTTAGTCGGAATGCCGGTGCTTTTTGCTTCGGTAACAACCACGTCCCCGGCTTTTATCCAATTAGAACCAATATCCACTGCGGTTTGCAAGTAACCGCCGGGATCGTTACGCAAATCTAAAATTATACCGCTGACATTTTTAGTTAAAATTTCATTAACCGCGCGGTCAAAAAGGGTTTTAGTGTCGTCGCCAAATTGGCTTAATTTAATCACTGCGATGGTTTTCTTTTGTCCACTTACATCCTGCTCTTTAAATTGCCAGGTTACGCTTTTAATTTCAATAGTATCGCGAACAATTGTAACATCAAAAGGTTTGCCCGCGCTTAGTGAAGCCTGCGTGCCTGTGCCGGACGAAACCGGGGAGTCTTTAGTGTTTCGAAAAATATTTAATGTTACTTTGGTTCCCTTAAGTCCGCGGATTTTTTCCACTGCCTGGTCAACTGACCAGCCGTCAGTTGATTTGCCATCCACCTGTAAAATTAAATCGCCCGCCCTAATGCCGGCGCGCTCTGCCGGAGTGTCAGGCAACGGGGCGACAATAACTATGTTGCCGTCTTTTTTACCCACCTCTGCGCCAATGCCGCTAAAGTTGCCTTTCAGCTGGGTTTGAAAATTTTGCAAATCTTTCGGCGGGAAAAAAGTGGTGTAAGGGTCGCCCACTGCCTCCACCGCGCCTTTAACTGCCCCGTAGAGTATTTTTTGCTGGTCAACAGGCTGGTCAATGTATTTTTCATTGACGGTTTTAATGGCAGCCCACAGTAAATTGTAGTCAACGTTCGCCGGCTGGTTTTGCTGGTTAACGACTTTAAATTCTTTTGGAACAAAAACAAAGCCTCTATGGCCAGTTTGGTAGCCAAAATAAAAAGTAATTATGAGGATTACAATCCCGCTTACACCCTTAAGGTAGTAGCTATGACCAGGTTTGTGGGACGGAATTTGTGATTGAAGCTGATTGTCGTTAAAAACCATACTTTTTAGTTAGTTCGATTTTTTGATTATAACAGAAATCGGGCCAATATCAAAATTACCCGCTCACGCTCGGCTGGCTTTTAAATAGGTTGATTACAGTCAGCACAATAAGTCTTAAATAAACCCCCGCAAAGACCGCAAAATTAAAAATTGATGGATATTTTTTCGCGTAGTGCTTTTTATAAAAAATCCACATGGCGTCATGGAACCACTTTAGTGACCTAAAGGGGGTTTTGGCTGATGATGCGCCCTTAAAATGCGTAATAAAAGTCCTGGGAAAGTACCAAACCTTCAACCCAGTTTCTTTACAACGCCAGCACCAGTCCAAATCTTCGCCATACATAAAAAAACTTTCATCAAGCAAACCAATTTTTTCTATGACTGATCTCCGTATAAGTAAAAAGGCGCCGACCACGCTATCGACTTCCATACTTTGGTTTTCGTCAACGCCGATGTAATTATAGTTCCTTCGATCTTTTAAAAATAAAGTCTTAAAACTGTTGGCAGGATTTGGAAATCTGCGGCGGCATGCGAGATCCAAAGTTCCATCTGGTTTTACTATTTTACAGCCCGTGATACCGACATCAGGCCGACTTTCCATAAAATCCAGCATTATCTTAAATGTGTCCGGCTGAACTTTGGTGTCAGGGTTGAGCAGTAAAATGTATTTGCCCGATGACTGCTTAATCCCAAAGTTGTTGCCGTGAGCAAAACCGGTGTTAATGTTCCTGATAATTTCCATCTGAAAGTTTGTACAATTGTACAAACTTTCAGATTTTGTTCTATATTCTTCAACCCACTCAACTGTCCCGTCAGTTGAGCCGTTGTCAACGATAATTATTTTAGCGGTGTATCGTGGGGCATTCCCCTCCTTTTCAATGAGGGGTCCGGCCGAAGGCCGGAGGGTGGTTGGAGTCGCAAAACCAACCCCTTCACTCCCAAAAACACTCGGCAACAACTCCTTCAAATGCTCTTTGGAGTTGTGGGAGAGGATTATGATCGAAAGGTCTAAATTGACTTTTTGCATAAACACGTTTAATTTAATATCAGAGGTGCTGCAAATGAATAACCAAAACGAGAGGAATTATTGTCGCCGGGTTAAGTCTGGTGATGAAGCAGTCATCGATTGCGATGCAAATGGCAGTCTGGTCTTTAAGTCAAAGGATGCCACAATTAGTTGGCTTTCAGTCCCCAGTCCATGGGTTGTAACCTTGCCGGAATGGGGAGGTCGAAAAGCAACCTACATTTGTGTCCCCCGTCCGGAAAGTAGAACGGAGTTTCAAAGCTTTTTGACCGAAGACTGCAACTTTATCAATCCAGGAAAAGGTCAGACGGTCATCTTCAGTTGAGTCGTTGGCCGGCGTCATTCTGAACGAAAGTGAAGAATCTTATTTAGGATCTTTCGCTTTCGGCTCAAGATGACGTGCCTATCTATCCATCTCGAGCGGAGCGAGAGATCTATAAAAAATAGATTTCTCACTTCGTTCGAAATGGTATTTTTATTTGACTTTGGATGATTTTTCTCTTTCTCCAAATTTTCGGCAGCAATCGCAATATATCAGGCAAAACTTTTAAAGTTCCAATTTCAAAAACCAATATATAGATTAGCATAAAAAACTCGCGCACGAAAAATTGCGGATAAAAGTAAGGTGAATTTTTTATGTACATAAAAATGTGGTTTTTGTAATTTAACTGGCGGACGCGAGTGCTTAGTTGGCGGTGATGGCGGATAAAATCGATGATGTGTGTGTACCCACCCTTAGACGATCCCGCGCCACGACCATGATATGCAACAGCAGAAGGCACAAAAACGTTTTTCCAGCCGGCATTGCGCATACGCCAAGACAAATCTACATCTTCCCAATAAGAATGAAAATCCTCATCGTAAAACTCACATTCATACAGTCGTGTATGATTGTGTGTCAACTTTGAGGCTTCCAAAGCAGTTTGTCGATACATCGCGCCGGCGCCTGATACGGCATCGACGACAGTTAATTTATCATACTGCCCGTTATCGACTTCGTGCTGGCCGCGATCACGCGCGCGGCCGGATTTGCTGATTGTGACGCCTGTAGTATCGAACATGAGAAGGGCGCCTTCTCTAGTAGACGAGGAGGCGCCCTTCTCAAACGGTCCGTAAATTTGGTACAACTTGCCGCTGGCCGCGCCAACTTTTGCATCGTCGAAAGCTTTTAAAATATTCTCGATATAAGTCGGTTCCAAAATTAAATCCGGGTTTACCAGCTGAAAAAATTCCGAACTGTATTTATCAAAGACTAAATTATGCCCAGCAGCAAAGCCAATATTGTAGCCGGGATCGATAATTTCCACTTGTGGAAATTTTTCCATCAATAATTCCTTCCCGCCATCGTCGTTACCGGAAATCACCGCTACAACGTTAAAGTCTTTAAACGTTTGCTTAAAAATCGCTTCAAACACAGGCTGAATGAAGCGTTTAGAATTGTAGATGACTTGAACAACGGTAACCTTGGGCATAATTTTAATGACAAAATTGACAAAAATAATTTTTGCTCATTTTTGTCATTTATTTAATTTTTGTCAATTTCCTCATACTCTTGATATCTTTTAACAATTAACCCCGCAAGTCCAATGTTAATAAAGAAAAACATTAAAACTTTATCATTAAAAAGTGTGATGTCAAAAATCGCCGCCCCCAAAATCCACAAAACCATCAGCAGGGCCTGGGCCACAAAATAAATTAAAAAGTCTTCAATTTTGTGGTAATGCTTGACAAATTTCCAAAAATAACGGATGACCGAAACCCAAAACGCCGCAAACAATATAAAGCCAAGCACGCCCGTCTCCACCAGCACCTGCAAATACAAACTGTGAGCGGAAACAAACTTGGCCGGGAGATTGTAGCGCTCATTGATTTGAGAGCCCAAGTATTCATAAGTTTCGCCGGGTGTGTAATCGGCAAAGGAAACAATAAAATTGCCCAAACCAACGCCCAAAGGATGGGTTAAAGCAAAAAACGAACTGCTTTTCCACATAGCAATGCGGCCCTGGTTGGAAGCGTCATCAAAATCATAAATGCTGGCAGCGCGCGAAATGAAATTTTCCTTAAAAGCTTCAATGCGCAAAAAATTAAGACCCTGGTTTATGAGCGGTGAAAGCGCGAACAAGGCAAAAATTATTACAAAAGGCCACAAAAATTTTTCCGCCAAAGGCTTTTGGAAATTTTTTCGGTAAGCCCAGGCCACGGCCAAAAACGGAGCTACCATACCTACCCACACAGCCCGCGTGCCGGACAAAATCACCGCCATGCCGGAAAAACGGATGCCAGACCACAACCATTTTTTAACGTGTTTAAACACGCTGTGAGTTAAAGCCGTACCCACGCATAAACCTATCAAACAAATATACGCGAACGACTGTGAATCCGGCATTATGGAAAACATACGCAATTCCCGTCCGCCCGAATAGGAAAACCAGGAATTGGAATAAAGCGCGACCTGGGCAAACCCCGCTCCGTAATAAAGCTTGCTGATGTTACTTGCCCAAAAAACCCAAAAGGTGTCCAAATTGGTCGTAAAAGTCCCAAAGAGCTGCGTAAAGCCCAAAGCCACTACTATGGTCAGCGACCAAATCATATACCTGATAACTTCAAAAATCTGCTGTTTGCCGCGCAGGGTATTGATGAGCACGATATACAAAAGATAAATGTTAAGCCAAAAAACTACTTGTTTTATTGCTTGAAGCTTAAAAGGAGCGAAAATTATGGCAACCAAAAAACCCGTTAATAAAAACCCGGCCAAATATTTGTCCCATGGCAGGAAGTGGATACCCTTAATCCGTAATCTTTTCTCCTTTACCAGCCACACCACAAACAGCACGATGTATAAAACCCGCCACATAGGCAAAGAGTCAAAGCGCGCGTTGGGCAAAGCCACGGAAAAAGGTATGGCTAAAATCAGCAGGAGTAAAGATTCATAAATCGGCGAAAGCAAAATGAAACCCAGCAGCAAGCCCAAATTCAGCCAGACTAAAAAATTGGGCCAGTTTAAAAGGCTAATACCCAAAATGCTGAAGTATTGCCAAATAGTGAACAGAATAATAAGCAGTTTGAGCCTGGGCAATTCTTTGATTTTTGTGATTAGATTGTTTGTCATTAAAAAAAATTTGGAAGCAATTTTAGTTAATTTTATTTATTTCTATTTAATTTTGTTCAATACTTCTAAAGTCTCTGCGGCGCATTTCTCCCAGCTAAACTGCCTTAACCTTTCTTTGCCTTTTTGTTTTAATTTTTCCGCAAGCCTTGTGTCCAGCAAAACTGATTTAATCGCCTTTTTTATTTCCTGAATATTGTGGGGGCCAAAATAGACCGCGGCCTCCCCGGCCACTTCCGGCATGCTGGAAACGTTGGATGCGGCAACAGGGACATTGGCTGCAAAGGCTTCCAGAATTTGCATGCCAAAGCCTTCGTACAAAGAAGGCAAAACCAGCAAATCTGCCTGTTTTAACAAACTCAAACGTTGCTCATCAGCGACATAGTTCAAATATACCACGATGTCCTTATTCTCATCTATCTTGCTTAATATGGATTCAAATTTCCAGCCAGGCTTGCCCGCAACCACCAGCTGATGGGGTAATTCAGGATGTTCCTGTTTTAAGAGCCTAAAGCCGTCAATCAAGCCTGCCAAATTTTTCCTGGGCTGCAAGGTGGACAAAAATAAAATATATTTTTCCGGCAAAGATACTCCAATACTCCGACGCTCCGATACATCCGATTCTCCAATGCTGTACCCATGATGTACCACTACGATTTTTTTTGCGTCCACTTTGTAAAATTTTATCAAATCGGCCTTTGTGCTTTCCGAAACAGCAATTATGGTCGAGGCATGCTTAACTGCAAATCTGGTTGACCATTCCAAAAAATTCCTCATAAACCAGGTAAACGACGAAGGAAAATAACGCCAGCCAATGTCATGAATGGTGACGACCGCTCTTTTTGGATGCAACAGAGGCAATGCCGAAGCTGGAATCATCAAAACATCCACAGGATGAAAAAATATTTCCCAACTAATTCTTAACTGCGTCCAAAAAATGGGAAACGGCATGACTTTGACTTTGAAATTTGAAGGTAGCCCGCCAAACCAGCTCTCCGGGCGTGATCGCAAATAAAGAACGTATTGGTTGGCCCTGTCAATCTCCGCCAAATGCAAAATCAGCTGCTGAGCATAATGCTCGACACCGGTTTTTTGGGGGTTATTTGCCCTTTCTGCCTCAATTCCAATTATCATTCATTAATTATAGCAAAATCCGCCCCAATTTGGGGCGGATTTTATTGATTTTAGCTATTTTTTAATATACTTTGGAGTCACCGGTTTCTTGACCGGCGTTTTGGTTTCAGTCTTTTGGCGGGCTGCCTCCATAAAAGATATAGAACCTATTTCGTCTTGGACTATATTGCCGTAAGAGTAAACAGCCACAATTGTGCCAAGCGCTACGGCAAGAACGAGAACTAGAAAAAGTTGCCAAAAATCTAAACTGAACTTTAGTTTTGTTTTAGTGTGAGCCATTTTATTTCGTTTAATTTTTACTTGTTCTTACATTATAGCACAAAAGTTGAATACCCCAAAATCCGTTTTGTCAAACTGCTTTTGTAGACTTGGGGTTTAAAAGCTCTTAACCTGACAACTTTGATGTCTAAATTTTCCTTATTTAAGACCTTTTTTAAATTTTTTGTATAAGCCTTTTGATCATAGCCTAAAGCAATAATTGCAGGTTTTTCTTTGGCAATATGCGGAATGTAATTTTTAAACCCGCCCAAAACCGCTTTATCCACAAGCGGACAGCTTCTGACTCCCCTTAATCTCTGTTGTTCTGAAAACATCGGGTTTTGGCCTTTGATTATTTTTACATTTACATCTCGCGCGACTGAAACCACCAGGAACGGATTCTTTGCCAAACGCCTGGCCTGCTGAAAAAAATTTAAATGCCCTTTGTGAAAAACGTCAAAGGCGCCAAAGACCATAATTTTGGTTTTATGGATCATGTTCAATGAACAAAATAATTGCGTTCGACTTTATGGAGAAGCTATTATTTGCTTTAGAAGAAAGATATCTTCTCCACGGGGTCGAAGGATATTTTTCTTATTAGGAGGCGGATGAAGGTCTGAATAGGTTCTTTAAAACAGCTAAATCTTCTTTTTTTACAAACCCGCTAATAAATAAAGCAAAAAAATAAACTGCCGCGCCCACCGGCAAGGAAATAAACAGCTGGCGGTCTCTGATGGGCCATAAAACCGCTCCCATTATCGCGGCAGCGGCAAGGGGTTTGATTGCAGATGTTAAAAAATTAAAATTCGTAATGTTTTTCCGTACAAAATAAAAATAAAAAATCCCCTGTAGACTTTCACTGACCACAGTCATTGCCGCGGCAGCTTTAATTCCAAAATGAGGGATTAACAGCAAATTGCCGACGCTATTTATAACGACATTGGCTCCGGTAATTACCATAGCTTTTTTTGTGAGTTGGGAAAGCACAAGAGAATTTAGGGGAATATAAACAAACAAAATCGCCGGCGCCCAAATTAATATGGCTAAAACCCCGGCAGATCCGGCAAATCTGGGATCTGAATGAGTCATGAGCATTATCAGCTTTCTTGAAAGTATCATCCCACCAACGGCCATAGGCAAGGCTGCCATGAGCATTAACTTTAAATATTTTTCAAGGTTAACTTTGACTTCAGCCACCGCTCCCTTGCTCATTAAGGAAGTAAAAAACGGAAACAGGGTAAAAGAAACCACCGAGGGGAAAAATCCTAAAAGGTCAAAAATTTTATAGGCCGCTGAGTATAAACCCGTTTGTTCATAACCTTTTAAGTAGGTAATAATTATTATGTCAATGCGATTATAAAGTGCGGAAAATCCAACTAAGAGAGCAAAAGGCCAGCCCTGGCGCAGGATATTTTTTATCAGATGAAAATCAAATAAATTCAAATTTTTAACAATGCTTAGATCGGCAATATGTCTTCTGACAAGAAAACGATACAAAATCAGACCTAAAATTCCAAAAACCAGTTGGGTAGCTGCTAAAAAAACCACATACCGATGAAAAATAATAGCTAAAAAAATTATGGCGATATTGACACAGGAATTTAAAAAGTTAATCCAGGCGACTTTACGCAAATCCTGAAACGCGGCCATAACAGCAAGATATGGATAAGTTAATGCATTAAATACCATGCCTAATCCCGCCAAAGCTACGCCGTATAAAATGACTCGATCATAATGCTGTAAAAGTGCTATAACAAGCAGCAACAAATATAATACTCCGGCAACTACAACTTCAAAGGAAAAAAATTCTAGGAAATATTGTTTTGTTTCGCCTGGGTTTCCACTAATTTTTTTGGTAATGAACTGTTGAATGCCAAAATCGACAATAATTGAAAAAATCAGAACATAAGACAATATAAATTGGTATTGTCCAGTTCCTTCTGTCCCTAAATAAGGAAAAAGTTCCCTGTATGCAAAAAACAGCAGCACTAGCGCAACCATGCGACTTGCTGTAAGGGAAAAAATGTTTTTAGAAACTTGCGTACTCATCCCTTTAGAATTTTTCAATTATTTTTGTCATTTTTTGCAAATTAACTAAACTACAAATTAAGTACAGGATTAAAAAATTACAATACAACTTTAACGCGATCATGTGGATATCTAAAAGTTATTTTAGCATACTTTAGCCTAAAAATTTTCCAAATTTTGCTAAAAGCGGTGATATAATAACAACATGGGTTTGATACAGCAAATGCAAAAGCCAAAAGAAAAATATGCTTCGACTTTATGGAGAAGCTATTTGACTTTCTCACGATCATCAAAGCCAAACAATAAGTTCTCAACAAGTTCGAAGACTATTGTTTGGTCTTTTATTTTTGGTTTGATTTCATCGCCATTTTTTGCACTTGCAGATAGTACAACATCAACTTTTGAAACACTAACCCCTGCCAACATATCCATAACTCAAAACGCAAGCTCTACTGCCGGCAGCGTGCTTGGACTCAAGACTCCTTTAATTCCCCCAATCATCGGCCAAATAAAAGAAGCGAAAATTAAACTTTCCGCTATTACTTTAAACCATGCTTTAGTTCCGGTTTACAAATCCGTCAAAGACAAAAAAACCGGCAAGACAGCTAAAATAATCAGTAAATATAATTTGGGGGATAAAGATATAGCCCTGGCAATCCTGGATCCGGAAACAAAAAATATTACTGCCACGGTTGGCAGACTACAAGGTAAAACAATGGTTTTTGAAGACCCAGCTGTTGATGTAAAATTAACTAGATTTAATGGGGTAAACAGCCAATTCCAAATTAACCGGCCTGCTGACGGAGTTGTGATTGCTTTGAAATATTTAATCAGCAAAACTGAAAGCGGCAGCAAAAAAACAATTGAAAGGGATTTGAGCGAAGCCGTATATGTCCCCTATTCCGATGACGTAAAATCTCCCGATGTAATCGTCTACGGCGGAAACTATTTAAATAATTTAATTAATAATGTTACTTTACAGTTGCAAAATATTCCTTCTCAATCTATCCCTGGAAAAGATATAACCGAGGCCATTCCTCCGGCAATGATTAAAGCTTTAATTTATGCCGAACATACGGACACTGCGACAGTTTTATATGGGGATAACACTCAAAACACAATTGATCAACTAAATATCCTACTAGCTTTGAACGAAGGCGACGCTTACAAATATAGCGTTAGCAACGCGGGCGCCCGCGGCATTGCCCAGTTTATTCCTTCAACTTACCAAGCCTTGGTAAAACGCCACCCGGAAGCAGGTTTGACTACTGATTTTGTCGCCGGCATGTCAGACCACTTAAATGCCATAAAAGCCATGTATTTATTGTTAGACGATTATGCCGGAACAGTTAGGGTTAAAGCCACAGATGGTTTTGTGGAAAGCCGAGTCTTTGATTACGGTGCCGCAAGCTACAACGGTGGGACAGCCAGGGTAACCAAAGCAGTCAATCTTTACGGCAACAGATGGAATGAGGACCGAAGTGACCAAATCAACGCCACTCAAGGCATAATTAACTCACTAAATCCGCAAATTAAAAGTCTTAAGTCTAAAGTCAAAAATGCCACCTATAAAAAAACCAAAGCTACCTTGCAGGCACAATTATCAGCTGCTCAAAGCCGGCTGGCAACTGCAAAATCAGAACTGGCTGCTTTAAAAGCTGCGACTTTGAAAAATGAAACGATAAATTATCTGTTAAAAATATATAAAGTAATTCAATACTTTAACGATCAACAAGTGTAAAATCGTAATCCATTAATGAGTTTTATTTCTCTATAATATCCCCTTTCGCGTAAGCGTCAACCTCGATTTGCGACAAGACGCTTATTTGTTTTGCCTTGAGGCGACGATTTAGGAAAGCTTTATAAGTTAACGGCCTTAACTGTCCATTGACCACCAAATAAATCATCTCTGAATCGCCCTTCACAATTGTGCCGTCGCGCGGCGGGATCGGGATGCCCACAAACCACTGGTTAACCACCGGGTTGCTGAATACGTAATCCGGAGTTATGCCGCGCTGCCTGGCTACAAAAGGCGAAATGCTGTGCATAGTGCCCTCTTTGAACATAAACAAAGGCCCATTCTTGCTTTCCACCGCAAAGAAGGTTCTATCCTTTGGTGAAGCAAAAGAGCCGAGCGGCAAAGCGGTGAGTTCGTCTGCTGATATTGTGACCACATCTTTAAATCTTAATCCCCGGTTTTTAAAAATCTCGCTTAACATTGGCTGCTTAAGCGCGCTTTGCACCAAATACACTGCTTTGTCAGATGAGGATTTTATCAAACTGCCATCTTTTGGTGCCACGAATCCGTTTTGAGTGTAGGTGATGATTTCCGCGTCAGGCACACTGACAATTTGCTTGGGCATAATTTTATTTTGCGCGAAAGTATAGGCGCTGTACATTTTAATTTTCCCGCTCTCTACTTTATAAACCGCCTTGTCAGTCAGGCCGCGGATTATGGTGCCATCTTTGGGAGGCAAAACATTTCCAGCTTCAAAAATCGCGGCTTCCTCCGCGGAAATGCTTAAAACTTTAGCCGGATCCAGTTTGCGCTGACCAATCACCAAATCCGAAGCCAGATGCCTGAGGTTATCTATAAACACATATTTTTTAGTCTCTCCTGCGATCACTACAATAGTGTTGTCAGTTGGGCCCAATGGCTTATCTGTATCATAACTGTCAAATTCGTTGGGAGAAACTACAATCGTGTGGCTTAAATTCAAAAGCCTTGCCTGAGCTACAAATTTTGGCACCAAAGCTTTCAGGCCGTTTTGAATGATGTAAGTGTCCAGCCCATTGCCGAGCTTAAGCAATGTGCCATTGGGATATTTAAACCAGGCCTGAAAAAATTTCCAAAAGTTATAGTTGCCGTTAAACACATGCGGCGTGTAGCGGTACAAAGCGGCAGTGGCGTTATTGCTCAAGTTAACCGATTGCTGCACAGCAACATTGTCGTAACCGCCCAAAGTGTTATCCACAACAATTGTATCGCCGGTGCGGGAAAGCTGTCCTGCGGTTACCGGGCCGCGGCCGCCGCTGATGTTAAATGACTTCATTAAAGATTTTGCCGCGCCCAAATAACGGTTGCCTGTAGAATCAAAGTTGCCAAAGAGCTGATAATAAAAACCCGGGAACAAATCGCCGCAGCCGGTGGAATCCGGGCAATCAAAACCCATGGCTCTGTCTAAAACTTTTTGCAATTTATCCGGTGGATAATCGTTAGCAGAGGTAATCAAACCCTGTTCTTTATTTAAAGTCACAATTATAACTTGGGGGTTCAGACCGCTTTGCAAAGAAGCGTCCCAAATAAGTTCGGCGGCTGTGCGCAAACGGCCCAGGTTGGGTCTGGGATCTTCCAAGCCCTGCTTAAGCAAAGCTGCTTCCGGCTCTTTTAAATTGACCAAAAAATCAGGCGAAGTGTTGGCCAGTACGGAATGCTTATTGACCAAAAATTTTTGAATGCCCTCGGCCCCGCCAAAAGTCTGGGTGTCGGCAAAGACCTTGTCGTCAACCAGCTTGTTGGGATTAAAATTAGGGTCAACGCTTTGGGCAAGAATGGCGGTCGGAATCAGCAACAATAATCCGATTGAGATAATTTTTACAATTTTGCCTTTTTTCATCTTAATAAACTTATTTTAGGGGAATCGGGCAAATCGGAGAATCGCAGATATCGGAATCCGA
>JAHFJK010000032.1 GCA_023245915.1 Candidatus Doudnabacteria bacterium
TGAGTTTAGGCATGGTAATTTTATGATAAGACTCAATTTTGTATTTTTTTAATTCTGTGTTATAATTCCGCTATCAGGAATTTAAAATTTCCTCAAAAACTTTAGGAATTTCACCTTGATTTTGAAATTTATCCCGTTGCGATTTATTACCAAATAAAGGCAATCGGGAAATACCTTTTAAAGCGCCCTTAAAGTGCCCAAACTTTCGAAATAAATCCAGCACCTTCCTGCCGGGTTTAAACCCCGCAGGAAGACTAAAACGCCATTCATCCCCTTTGCAAGCAACGGGGTATTTATGGAAGGTGCTGGATAAAGATAAAATCGCAATGGGACTAAAAGCAAAAATATTAGAATCAAAGGCTCTTAGGTGGGCATTGTTGGTTGTGTCATCAGCCGGATTAGTGGCTGTGGCGCTGTTTTTCAAACTGCCCTCCGCTTTAGCGGCTTGTCCTGACTTTCAACACAGCATGTGCGAGGGCTTGAGTGTTAGTATAACAACCAATCCGATCAAATCTGACCATGACTTCACGGTTCATTTAAAAATTACCGATCAAAGTCTTAAAGATTATAAAGATTTCCTGTCAAGCAGTGGTTCTGTCAACCCTAACCTTTCTGTTACATTGTGGATTGCTCGTTGTGATTCGGAAGGATCCAATGAAAATTTGGCCGCTATTTCGGATTGTATATCGGGAAAGTACTCAAATTTAGGAGACGGGATATTAACCGGAAATATTACTGATTTGAATGACTCATATAAATATGAGGCAGACTTGAGTGCTCACGCTCTTCCTATCATTTTCGGCGTCAGGTCCGAGCCTTATACAATAGTGGGTATGGCTGTTTTTAAGCTCTTACCGGGGGTCTTTTTCGACCCTAAGGCCTCCTTTAGAATATTTGGCACTGCTGACTTGCAGGTGGTAGCAGATCCTGAAGCCGGGCCAAACTTAAATTTTACGGAAACTGAAACCAAAACAGCAGGCGACAACATTATAAAATTTTTCAAAGTTAAATACAGAGACGCCGGAAGCGGAACAACACTGGATTCTTTCTCATACGATTGTGGTAACGACAGCGAGAAAGCGACAAAAAAACCATCTGGCACCGACACCTGGAAAGACGGGTTTGCAGATGTTTTTACCTGCCAATATCCTGCTAAAACTACTCAGGAGTATGAAGTTAAAGTTGAGGGGAAGATTAATAATAACGACAATATTACTGTTTGGCCGGAAAATCCTTTAGTTGTCAAAATACCCGGCAGCGGGCAGCCGCCGGGACCAGGGGGCACGACAAAGGAGGCTTCCGATTCCTGTTGGCGTTTAGGCCTTACAGGGGTAGCCTGTTTTGTAAATGAACTGTTTAGCGCGATTACGGGATTTTTTGGTGAGTTGGCTTATGGGGTCTTTTGGCTTTTGGTGGCGCCGCTTATAAAAGTCATGCTGTCCATACATCCCTACAAGGATTCTTTTGTCGGCGTTATTTATCCCGGATGGATAGTTATCAGAAACCTTTGCAATATTTTATTTATTGTCGCGCTGATTATTATCGGCCTGGCAACTTTGTTGCGGGTGGAAAGCTACCAGTATAAACATTTGCTGGTCCAGTTAATTTTGGCGGCTTTGATGATAAATTTCAGTCTGGTGATTGGCCAGGCGGTCTTGGGCCTGGCAGACACTTTGCAGGCCGCGTTTTTGCCTGCCAACAGCAACGCCATCAACAATTTAGGACAGCATTTAATGCTTCAAAGCAACAGCACGGTATGGAATTTTTTAAACGGCGGCAATACTCCCAATGCCGCGGCAGTTAACGGCAGCTTTGCCGGCGTTGTCCAAAGCCTGTTCTGGCTGTCTTTGGCTTTAGGCTCTTTGGCTGTGTTTGCAGCGATTGCCATATATTTGTTTATTCGAATGATTGCTTTATGGATATTGCTGTTAATTTCACCCATAGCTTACGCTTGCGGGATTTTGCCTTCTACGGCCTCCTACCGCAGTCAGTGGTGGCAGATGTTTTTAAAATACGCATTTTTTGCCCCAATAATGGCATTTTTTCTCAACCTGACCGCGGTAATGGTAGACAATGCCAAGACTAATGCCGTATTAAGAGATGCGGCGACTAATGCTGGAATTACTAATTATACCGGAAGTTTTGCCGATTTTTTGGTAAGCGTTGGCAGTAATGTATTAATTTTAATATTTTTACTCGCCAGCCTCATGGTCGCGGAAAAAGCCGGCGTGCTTGGCGCTTCCGGAATTACCACCTGGGCCAAAAAAGGATTATACGCGCCGTTTCAGGGAGCTGGATTTTTGGCTAAATCGACTGGCCTTTGGGCTAAAAAACGTTACGATAAAAAAACATTGGACTTGGCGAGAGGCGGTTGGTTTTCCCGACAACTTTTTAAGGCAACTCACCCGATCGCTTTTGTTAAGGCCGTAAGAGGAGAAGGTAAGGAGGAAAGGGAGTTATATAAAGCAGGCGTAGAGTCGGGGGCGACAGAAGTTGCAAGAAAGCAGTTCGGTTGGAGAAGAAAAACCGAAAGCCCAATGTATTTGTTTGACGAGCACAAAGGCAAAGAGCTGTTTGAGAAAGAAGAAGGCGAATGGAGCGATAATGAACAACAAGTGATGGGGACTTTAAATAGGCTGGCAGTAGATGCAAAAAAAGGTGACTTGCGGGCTCAAATAAAATTGAAGCACGGCCTTAGAGAAGCCTTCAAGCATAGGAACCTTAATGAAGCCATGGAGGGAGAAAATGGCTTAGCTAAAAATTTTTTGGGAGGGAAGCTTAATTATAATGCGAATAATATAAGGTATTTTTTTCAACAACTCGAAAAAGAAGGCTTTATTGATAAAAATTTTGAGCAGGAGTTTTTAAAAAAGCTTGGCAAAGACGGTTATGAAACCGGCGACTTCAATGGTGTGGAGCTTGCATATAGTGACCCCAAAACCGGCCACCCACATTTGATAGAAATGGATGCTCCTGTTAATGGCAATGCAATGCCCGTAGGTTGGAGTCATTACCTTACCCAAAGGGATCGTCTAATTAATGAGGCGGATGTAGAGGGTAGGGCAAATGCCGCAACAGCGGGCATAACTGAACCGGATCAAATAGCACTGGAAATTGATAAAGTACTTACTAAAAAAGAAAATGATTTGGCAAAGGTAGATCATAAGTATGCAAATTCCATGCACGCTGAACGAGGTAGACGTTTTATGAAAATTAATATGAGCAAGAAAACCGGTACAGCCCAAGTTGGTATGTTCCATGATTCTATTTTAAACAATAATGTGGTAACTGGTGATGTGGAGGTTAGTGATGGCGGCACTGAAGTTTTAGGTCATATGGACGCAGGCAAGATGTATGCTATGGGCCGCGACAATATGCCGGCAAAGACTAAAGATAAATTCATGAGGTTCATTTCTAAGGTCCAAAGTAGTCCTGGCACAGGCCCTGGTTCAGGCATTGCCAAAATTGAGAATCAATTAAGGACTTTGATCGAAGCTAATTATCGTGAGAATGGGGTGTTGCCACCTGCTGGGCAAATAGACAAAGATGTAGCTGAACAGAGAAATCTTTGGTTGGCCGCCGGTTATTCAATTTTATCTAGCAAGCCCGGTGCTACTGTGATGAAAGATCATTTTGAAGACGTGAATAAAATAGCTCAAGCTAGAATCGCGGGTCTTTCCGCTACTGATGTAAGAAGGTATGTTAAGGGGGAAATTCCTTTACCGCGAGCTTTGACTGCAGCTGAAATACAGACGGCAGCGAATCAGGCGACTATTGATACTCAGGACGCGCTCATTGATGAAATAATGAATTTTAAGAAATAAACAATAAACCTTTTTAACATTTTTTTGTTTCAATGACCATTGAAGAAGTAAAACAAATTATAGCGAATTCTAAATTTGATACTGACTTGAAAAATCGGCTTGCTTTACTTTTACCACGTTTAGGTAAGTATTCTTTATCTGGTTTAGGAAAAGAAGTCAGCAGGGGAGATGCTTTAATAATTGCAGATTATTTAGTTTCGCTGTGGGAGAGGTTTGCCAGTATATTGGATGGAATAAAAAAAACAAACGAGGATTCTTTTAAAAATTTGTCAAAGCTGTTAACTGAAAGCCTAGCTAAATCTAATGGTGAGGATGAATTTTATACTTTAAATCTTGTTTTAGATATTCGCTCGCTGGCACGAGCTAAGCTTACGGCTGAGCTAAATAAACAGCTGCTAGATTATGAGGTTTGGCTATTTTGGCAGTTACCTAAAAACGAGGTGCTTTTTTTGCTCCAAAACCATATTTTGTATTTATCCCAAAACCTCAATTTGTTAAAAGACGCGCAGGCTGCAGTTTACACAAACGACTGGGATTATACTAAAGGCTTTCCTCAAATTTTTTCTGATGCGTTATTGCAGAATAAAGAAATGCTTGGGCAAAATTCAAAGCGGACTGTTGCTGACTGGATTAAAGAGTGCATAAATTATAGTACCGGCAATAAAACTCATATGACAACTTTTCAGGTAGCCGGTTTTTTGGCAAAGGATGCCTCAGTCCAAAAACTAACGCGGGCTGAGAAGACAAGTTTATCTGAAATGTTAAAGTTATATGTGTGGTTTTTAGACCCGCAAATTGACGAAGATGAAATTGCAAAATACAAAGAAGAAGCAAGAGAGGAAAAGTTTGCTCAGATTGAGCAAGTTAATAATCAAACTACTCAAAAATTCCAATTACCCAAGGAAGTTTTGGGCAAGGAATCGCAAATGAATTCTGCCAGGCCAACTCAAGCTCCGGGAGGGGGGATGGGGCCGGTTGCGCCGGTGAAGAAAAATTTAGGCAACCAAAAACCCGCCGAAGCGGGCTTGGTAGGCTCTAACCGAGTACAGGAGCCGGACTTGTCATCTGATAAAAGATTAGCACAAGTCCAAAAAACTGTCAAGAGTGGTATTCCCAATGGTGGAGATGAGGGGAATCGGACCCCCAGAGCCTGGAATGACAAGTCCGGCTCTGCACCAAGCCATCCCCAACCGAATTCATTATATCATAAGCCCGTCAACATCCAGGATATTTTAAGAAACAGGTTTCGGCAGGCAGGGGCAGGGGAGGAGCGGGCGGGATTGAGGATGGGAGATGGTGTAATTCCAAATTCCAAATATCAAATTCCAAATGGGGACAAGCAGCCGAGACAAACTCCCAATCTCCAATATCCAATCTCCAATTTCCAAGCCGAGGGGGAGATTGACAGGAAGCTTGAGGAGTTGAGGAAGAGGGCTAAGGGAAACAATTAACTAAAAAAGATGAATTCTGATCAAAAAGAAAAATTGCAAAAGCTAGTTAATACCTCAACCATCCTTAATCCGCTGGAGCGGCAGGAGTGGCTTCAGCTTTTGGAGTTGATGGATGAGAAGCAGTTAGAGGAGCTGGAGAGGATTTTGTCTGCAAATCAATCCTTAATCCTTAATCCTTCCGACTTCGCCAAGGCTTCGTCGGACAAGTCATCCTTGACCAAGCAGGAAAATAACTCCCCGCCGCCCCCTCTTTTAAAAAGAGGGGGGGAGGAGACTATGTCGCGATTCAGCCATATTGTGAATTTGCCAAAATTGGAGATTGGAGACCAAAAACCAGCCCCCACGGGCAGTCATACTTTTGGCGCTGGAAAACCGGGGTTCGGGAATCAGCAGCCAAACGCTGCTTTAGACAAACCAAACTTCGCGCAAAAATTAAAATTAATGCTTGCGGAAAAAGAATTAGCTACCAGCCGGCCGGAGTTTGAGCTGGAGCTGCCCTCTGCCATAAAGAAGCAGGAGGCAAGCGCCAGTAACCAAATCGTGAATTTGCCGCCTTGGCTAAAACCATCAAGCAAGCCTGCTCTGCCAGCAGTCCCCAAACCACTTGTTTACGCGGAGAAAAAATCTCTCATTCCATCAGTACCCGCAAATATAGCAAAATCGGCCGCAAAACCACCTGCTAGTGTAAAAGTCCCTGACAATAGGCAGCCAGTTGTTTTAGAAAGCTCCGGCGATTTAACATCGCTGAATGTGACGACTTTGCAAAGCCAGGATTTTAGCGTGCTGTTAAAAAAATTCAAAAATTTAATTGCCAAAGCAGATTATCATGATATTATTTTTAATCTGGAAAAAAGTCCGCTGTACCAGGCTTACATTAGAACCGGCCAGGAACTTTTATCCAAACAAACCAGCTTTGAGCAACTGGGGGCTAAAACAGGCGGGGAAAATTATTTAACCCGCCAGCAGTTTGAGAAACTGACGGATTTGCTGACGCAAATTCAGGGTTAATAATTTCAAATATCAAATTACAAATTTCAAATCAAAGTTTAAATCCTAATGTCAAATCTAAAGTATGATTTAGAAGAAAGAACTGCTTTATTAGGTGAGGCGGTGATTGAATTTGCCAAACTCATTCCCCAAACTCCAATCACCACCCCTTTAATTAACCAATTCGTGAAATCAGGGACAGCAATTGGTGCCAATTATTGCGAAGCAGACTCTGCGGAATCTCGAAAAGACTTTGAACATAAAATGGGCATTTGTAAGAAGGAATCCAAAGAAACGCGCTATTGGTTAAGAATGATAGCAAAAACCTGTCCTGGTTTAAAAGATCAGTCCAGGGTTTTATGGCAAGAATCGCACGAACTGCTTTTGATTTTTTCGACAATCATTAAAAATTCCCGCGCAAATACTAAGAAGTAATTGGTAATTTTAATTTTGATATTAATTTGATATTTGAAATTTGTAATTTGGCATTAACTCCCGCGGTATAATTAGATAGCAATATGCAATTTCCCGTTCCCCAATTCACCGACGTGGAAGATAAAATAATCGGTTCCCTGACTTTTAAACAGTTCGGGATTATTTTTGGAGTAGGCATAGTAGTTTTTTTGGGCTACTCCCTGACTAAAAGTCTTTTAGTGGCCATATTTCTTTTCCTTTTACTAGGTTTGCCGGCTTTAGGACTGGCGCTGGTGCCGTTTAACGGCCGGCCAATGTATAGCTTCATTGGCAAGCTAGTAAGCTTTTTTTTGAGCACCAAAGCAATGGTTTTTCACAAAGAAGCCAGTAGTCTTAAGTCGGCAGACAATTTGAAAGACGTACAGCTGTCCGCTCCCAGGCAAGAAACTAAAACGGCCGCAGATACTCAAACCCGCTTACAACAAGTCCAGGAAATTTTAAATAAAACCGCATCCCAGGAGAGCGAAATTATAAAAAAGAATTATTCTAATTAGTTAGTAGTATTAGATAAAACAGATTATTTTATGAAATTAGATATGCGGAAAAAAAACCAGCCCGTAGGCAAGGCAACGCAAAGCTTTTTGCGAATATCGGAAATTAAAAATGACGCGGTGGTGATGGATGACGGCACTTTGCGGGCCATTGTCAGCGTCTCGTCCACCAATTTTGATTTAAAAAGCCAGGATGAGCAGAATTCGATTATTTTTAATTTCCAGAGGTTTTTGAATTCCCTGGATTTTTCCGTCCAGATTTTAATGCAGAGCCGGAAAATGGAGATTGGCGGCTATTTGGAAAAGCTAAAAAAACTGGCGGAAAGGCAGACTAATGAATTGCTGCGCGTGCAGACAGTAGAGTATACCGAGTTCATTAGCCGCCTGATTGAAAATGCCAGCATTATGAATAAAAATTTTTACATTATTGTGCCTTTAGGCGAAAGTATTTTCCCGCCGGCTGCGGGGGTTTTTTCTAAATTGTTAGGACGGGGCAAGTCCAGGGAATTGAGCCAAAAAGTTGAAAATTTTGACAGGGCCAGGGAAAAACTGGACAATCGCGTCACTGCGCTGGCAGCCAATTTGTCCAGTCTGGGAGTAAAATCGCAGCGTTTGAATACCGGAGAAATTATCCAGCTCTATTATAATTCTTATAACTTTGACGCCGGTCCTCTCATAGATCCAGGGCAGCTTAAAGATATAAAGATATCGGAATAATCCCTATCCGGATATACGGATTCATCCGGATCTGCGGATAATTACGGATAAAATAATGCAATTACTTTACGAAAACGAGACCTATAAATTAAACGGCATTGCCTTTAGAGTTCAGAAGGAATTGGGCCGGTTCGCCAGAGAAAAACAGTATTGTGATATCTATGAGAAATATTTGATTGAAGCTCAAATACCGCATCAACGAGAACTTACTGTGGGCGATAGCGCGAACAGATTGGATTTTTTAACGTATCATCGAATTCCTATAGATATGAAGGCAAAGCCCTTTGTGATAAAAGAGGATTATTACCAGATGCAAAGGTATTTACAAAGTTTAAATGCTGAACTTGGCCTTATTTATAACTTTCGAGACATTTATATTAAACCAAAAAGAATATTAAGGGAAACCAGAAAACATCCGCAATTATCCGCAGATCCGGATAGCATCCGCAAATCCGGATCGGAAATATTATGAGCATTTTAGACGTATTCCACAAACCAACCCAAGAAGACCTGGAGCAGAAAAAGCAGCATTTGGAAGAGGCGCAGACCGAGGCCAAAACCGCCGCGGAGCTCCGGGATTTGGAGAAAACTTATAAAGAAGGCCTGACCACCTTAAAAGATTTAATTGCTCCGGCGTCTTTAAAATTCAACAGCTCTTATTTTGAGCTTAACGGCAAATTCGGCCGCAGCTTTTTTGTCCTGGCCTACCCGCGCTTCCTTTCTTCCAACTGGCTGTCGTTTATTATCCAGTCTGACGGCGCGCTGGATTTGTCCATGTTTATTTACCCCATTGACTCGGCGCAAATCTTAAAAAAATTAAAATCCAAAGTCGGCGAAATTGGCTCGCAAATCTCCCTTGCCCAGGAAAAGGGCATGGTGCGCGACCCCATGCTGGAAACGGCTTACAAGGATGTGGAAAGCCTGCGGGACAATTTAATGCAGGGCACGGAAAAATATTTCCGTTTTGCCCTCTACTTTACCATCTACGCGGCGGACTTAAAGGAACTGGATAAATTTTCATCCACCTTGGAAAGCACTTTAGGCGCGAAATTAGTTGTGACTAAACGGGCCTTAATGCAAACCCAAAATGGTTTTAACTCCAGCCTGCCTTTGGGCCTGGATGAGCTGGACGTGGCCAGCAATATGAACACCAGCCCGCTGTCCTCGTGTTTTCCTTTTGTCTCCTCCGATTTGACCGGCAACGACGGGATTTTATACGGCATCAACCGCCACAACAACAGCCTGATTCTATTTGACCGGTTTGCCATGGAGAACGCCAATTCCGTGGTTTTTGCCAAAAGCGGCGCCGGGAAATCTTATACGGTAAAGCTTGAGGTACTCCGCTCCTTGATGGTTGGCACGGAAGTTATTATTATTGACCCGGAAAACGAGTACCAGCATTTGGCCGCGGCTGTGGGCGGCACCTATTTAAGCGTGTCTTTAAATTCCGATTCGCGCATTAATCCCTTTGATTTGCCAATAGGTTTGCAGGGCGAGGATAACGCGGACATAATGAGAAGCGCGGTAATAAATTTGCTGGGACTGTTTAGCTTAATGCTGGGCAAACTCGACCCTACCGAGGAAGCTTTAATGGATAAAGCCATCTGGCAGGCTTACGCCAAAAAAGATATTACCCCGAGTCTGGAAAATTTTCGCGGCGTGGAGTATCCTACCATGAATGATTTAGTGGAAATTCTCAAAGGCATGGTGGGCGCGGAAAACCTGGCGCAAAGAATGGAAAAGTACACCCAGGGAACTTTTGGCGGTTTGCTCAACCAGCAGAGTAATGTGGTTTTAAACAATCAGCTGGTGGTGTTTTCCATTCGCGACCTGGAAGAAGAACTGCGGCCGATTGCCATGTACATTATTCTTAACTATATTTGGAACATTGTCAGAAGCGAGCTGAAAAAAAGAATTCTGGCTGTGGATGAAGCCTGGATTTTAATGCAGCATGAAGACAGCGCCCGCTTTTTGTTCGGCATTGCCAAGCGCGCGCGCAAATATTATCTCGGCCTTACCACCATTACCCAGGACGTGGCTGATTTTTTGGCCAGCCCTTACGGCAAGCCGATTGTTACCAACTCCTCCATCCAGCTTTTATTAAAGCAGTCGCCCGCGGCCATTAACCTGATTGCGGAAACTTTTTTCCTCACCGAAGGCGAAAAATATTTACTGCTGGAAAGCGAAGTCGGCGAAGGCATATTTTTTGCCGGGCTAAAGCATGCGGCCATTAAAATTTACGCCTCCTATATGGAAGACCAGATTATCACCACCGATCCCAAGCAGCTTTTAGAGATAAAGGAGAGTGAGGAGAAACTATCTTCATAATTCCAAATTTCAAATAACAAATTCCAAATAAATTCCAAATTCCAAATCCCAATCCAAATTGGAATTTGATTATTGGATATTATTTGTGGTTTGGTGCTTGTAATTTGGGTTTTTATTTATGGCTAATACGTTGATTGAAAATTCTAAAGATTTAGACAGCCAGGATACCGGGCAAACCGCAACCGGTGCTGCTTCCAAGCAAGAGGTTGAAAAGATTGAAATACGGAAGTTTTTTAATGTCGGAGGATCTGACCATGAAATTTATGATATAAAAGCAGGCGAGGAACCCGCTCGGGTTTCTGGCTGGCAAATCCACGAGGGTTCGAAAGTAGAAGTTAACAGCGACGGTCTGGGGTTTTATGACCGGATTAATTTATGGATAAGCGCAAGCCGTTTTAGCCATAAAGTTGAACCAAGTCAAGGCGGAAGAAAATTAAGTTTTACGGTTACTGACGATATACAAAAGATTGTTGTTGAGGGCGGTAAGATTGAATTCGAATTTCAAGACACACAGAATCCTCAAAACAATCGTTTTTTAAAACCCGCATTTTTTTATCGGGCGGAAACAGAAGAAGAGAAAAAAGAGCGCGAGGCTAAGGAAAAAAGGGACGGGACCTCCGGAAAAGCCCAAGCGGGGCAAGATGGACCCGGGGCTATTTCCGAATTGCTGAATGAATCAATCGGCGGCGCGGCAGGAGCGTTTGCCAAAGGTTTTACCGGTTCGGCAACTCCAAGGTCAACCCAGACAACAGCTGGTGGCGGATCCGCGGTACCGGGTTCATCGGCCACAAATATACAGCAGGGCGGGGGACCTGATGGCGGGTATGATGAAGGCTCGAGCCAGGCTATAGAAGATCAGCAGGTTGTTGAAAAAGAAATCCTGCCGGAAAATTTTAAACAGTCCGCAGAACTGGCCGGTGAGTATATCGATAAAAACCCGGAAGTCATCGCCAATACAGCGGTTAGGACTGAAGTGCTGTCGGCTTTGGGCAGTGGAAATTTGGCGACTTTGGGCGCAGAGGGCCATGCGGCTTTACAAAGGGTTGTAACTTCGCAGGCGGTTTCGTCGGGCGGAGGAAACGTCCAGCTACAGCAGGCGATGAAGATTGTGGGCCAGCAGGCGACTGCAGCAAGGGCGGAAATCACATCGCAAGCCCAGGCGACTACATCAGTAACTGCACAAGTGACAAGCGGCGCAACAGTCTCTGGAGGCGGAGTAACCACGGGCGGCGGGCGAGTAACACTATCCGGCGACGGGACAGTTGCGGGCGGCGGGCAAGCAGTCGCAGCCGTATCTCAAACCATCAGCGGCCCGGCAGGGGCGGCTGGCAAAATTGAAGCGCAAATATCAGGGCAAGACCGAGGTGGGGCGGGTGGCGGGAAAGTTGGGATAGAAGCGACAACATCGGCAGGGGTAGAAGTATCGGCTGGGCTTTCCGCAGGGCCAGTATCGCCGTCACGTCCCGTGGCGGCGGGCAAACCAAGCGCGCAAGAGCGCCAAAATATGGATTTGGTTGGCGAGCAGATTTACAAAAATCCTACTGTGCTCATGCCCAACGACAAAGCTCGCGATGAAGTTTTGACCGCCTTGGGCAGGGCAGATTTAAGCAAGTTGTCTCCGGAAGCGCAAGAAAATCTGCAAAACGCGGTCAAAATGATCGGGCAGAAGCAGACCAAACCTTCAGAGCAAGTCTTAGCAGCTGCCAATCAGCTGGGAAAAAAATTGGAAAATCCGGAACAGGCAGATGAGGAGTCAGGCGGAGATACACAAGGGCAAACGCTTTTGGGCAAAGGAATGGTGGATGGAGTTGGATCCCAGGCGCCGGCGGGAATGGAGAATATGCAGAAAACCGGCAGGGATTTGGCCCAAAAATTAGGGACGTCACCAATAAATAGAGGCAGGGACGCTGGTGAAAATCCCATTGTCGGTTCTGCCCAGGCAGGATTAGGAATAGGAAGGGCGCTTGGAGGCGGAATTGACGGCGCAATGGGAAACGGCGGTCCAGCAGGCGCGCCTTTGGAAGAAGGCGCTGGCCAAGGCGTATCATCAGCGCAACCAGGCGGCGGGTCTGTCCCGCCGGACTCAACGGACGGCGCGCCTGCTGGACCGGCGGGGCCGCAAACTAAACCCGGATTGCCGGAGAATAAAGAACCAGGTGAAAACGGTCCCAAAGAGGGCGAGGATGAAGATGAGGATAGGCCTGAAGATTCGGATAATCAGGACGCTGATGATGAGCAGGCCGGCGTCGGGCAAGCCGCGCCGGGATTGCCCGCGGCCGCCAGCGCGGCAACGGAAGAAGCGGTTAAAGTACTCAATGTTTATATCAATGGCTTGCTGCTTGACGGCGTCTGGCTGGTGTGGGTTTTTGCGCTTCCAAGTTTTGGCGGG
>JAHFJK010000033.1:0-7793 GCA_023245915.1 Candidatus Doudnabacteria bacterium
CACAAATTACGGCACTAATTTTAGCCTGGATTTTTCCGGAATTTATTCCGTCGATTATGGCCTGCAGATTAGTGCCAGTCCCTGCATTCGAGATTAATATTGCAATTTTTAATTTAACCATGAGTTTTAGAAATACATTCATACAGTCGTGTATGAATGTATTAAACGCTAAGCGATTTTTTTGCGGTGCGTTGTTTTAGTTTTTTGCTTATTTTTTTGTCTAAAGCAATCAGGCCTACTTTGAGCAAAGTCCCGCCAAGAGTTTTTCTCTGGGTTTTTTGGCGAAAAGGATTTTCCAAATTTTTGGTAATTTCTTTTTGTTTTGCCAGATCTTTTTCTTCTAAAGCGTTTAATTTATCGTGGGCTTTACGCAAACCATTGCCGGCGGTTGCTAAAGTATTGTTAATGCCAGTTATTGTACGGGCCGTTACATTTAATTCTTTATTGATTTGTTCATATGTTTGGCCTTCCAGCAGCCGCCTTGCAATTTCCAGCCGTTTGGTAAACATTTTGTACTCCGTGTGAGTAAAAAGATCTTTAAACAGAAGTTTAATGTCATCCTTGGAGTCCATTAAAGTAAAAGCTGACCATAAGTTGTTAACATACTGGCCAAAGTTGATAGGGTCTAAATGTCTCCTTGATAATTTTGTCATATTTTTGTTATACATTCATACAGTCGTGTATAAATGTATATATAATTTGTTAGACTAGAATAAAGCTCCTTCGGGTTTTATCTCCGCATACACCGGCTCTTTTACTTCTTGGGCCCGCTCTTTCAAATCTATCGGATACTTGCCTGTAAAGCACGAGGTGCAAAATAAATCTTCAGAAAGACCTGTGGATTCAATTAAACCTTTTAAAGAGAGGAAGTACAAAGATGTCGCGCCCAGAAATTGGCGGATTTCTTCTACAGTTTTATGAGCGGCAATTAAATCTTTTTGCTTGGGCGTGTCTATGCCGTAAAAGTCAGGGAACTTAACTGGTGGGGAACTAACGAGCATGTGGACTTCAATAGCTCCGGCATCAAATAACATTTTTACTAATTGTCTAGATGTTGTTCCTCGCACTATGGAGTCATCCATAACAACAACTTTTTTACCTTTTAAAACTTCGGGTAAAGGCGTGAGTTTTAATTTTACTCCCAAGTCGCGGCTGTGCTGTTCGGGCTGAATAAAGGTTCTGTGGATGTAGCGGTTTTTTACCAAGGCCATTTCCATGGGCAGCCCCAAAGCTTTGCTGTAGCCGCTGGCCACCGGGTAGGCGGTTTCAGGAACCGGCACAACAATGTCCGCGGCAATTGGACATTCTTCGGCCAGCTTGCTGCCGCAGTTGTGGCGGACATCGTAAACCGATTTGCCTAAAATGTTGCTGTCCGGCCGGGCAAAGTAAACCAGTTCAAAAATGTCAACTTTAGTTTTGGCCGGCTGAATTTGGACAGATTCAATTCCTTTTTCCGTGACTATGACCATTTCGCCGGGATTTATTTCTCTTTCAAACTGCGCGCCAATAGTATGAAATGCGCAGGACTCCGAAGCAAACACCGTGGCATCGCCAATTTTGCCCATGCAAAGCGGGCGAATACCGTAAGTGTCGCGAACAGCTACCAACGAATCTTTGGTTAGAATTGTCAGACAAAACGCGCCAGTAAAAAGGGGATAGCTTTTTAGCACTGCGTGTTTTATACTGTTGCCGTGTTCCAAATAATAACCAATGGCCTTGGCCATTAACTCTGAATCTGAACAGTCGTTGGTGGAAATATCTTTAGCTTCCAAAAATTCTTTTAAAGCAGTGACTGAAGGCAGGTTCCCGTTGTGGCCTAAAGCTAAATGATTGTTAATGACCACTGGTTGGGCGTGTTTAATGTGCGAGCCTTCGGAAGTGGAGTAGCGGTTGTGGCCAATGGCAATGTGACCTTTTAAGTTTTGGATGGTTTCTTCGTTGTAGACTTGGGTAACTAGACCCATATTTTTGTAGCAGTCAATATGGTTGCCGTCTGCCGTGGCAATCCCGGTGCTTTCCTGTCCGCGATGTTGCAAAGCAAATAGGCCGTAGAAAGTTAGACGGCTGACGTCAAGGTTTTTGCCAAAGATGCCGAACACGGCGCATTTGTGATTTAGGTCTGGCATATTATTTAAAATAGCCCACTGCATTCTTAAAGATTTCCAACCCATTCCCATATTTTGGAAGCGGTTTGCCCGAGCGGATCAACTTTTCTTTCCACAGCGGCCACATGGGGTGTTGGGTAAAAAACATGGCGCGTTCCGGGTGGGGCATGGTGCCTAATATTTTTCCATTTGCAGATGTTAAAAAAGCAATATCTAGAGTAGAGCCGTTGGGGTTTGGTGTTAGATTT
The DNA here is from genome assembly GCA_023245915.1 of Candidatus Doudnabacteria bacterium. Classification (GTDB taxonomy): domain Bacteria; phylum Patescibacteriota; class Doudnabacteria; order UBA920; family UBA920; genus PALSA-1336. The sequence goes on from JAHFJK010000033.1 coordinate 2,354, forward strand.
TGGTATTTACAAATCTCTCCTTTATAGTATACACCAGCAATTTGTTTTTGCTTTTTTAACATGATCAAAGTCTCATCCGCAGCCACAAACTTGCCTTCGCCGTGGGCTATGGGTAACGATAAAGATCGGATGTCTTTAAGCCAAGGACTAGTATTTTGAGATCCCTCGCTCCGCTCGGGATGACGCCGTTGAGACGGCATCATTTTTACATCTACCCATCTATCTGTATAGCGGTTATTGTCATTGAAGATCAGCGATCCCGGCAAAAGTCCAGCTTGAGTTAAAATTTGAAAACCATTGCAAACACCAATAACTAATTTATCTTTAGAAATAAATTCGTTGAGTTGTTTGTGTAAATGATTTTTTAATTTGTTGGCATAAGCTTTGCCTCCCCCTAAATCGTCACCATAAGAAAAACCACCGGGGATTGCAAGAATCTGGTAGCTCAGCAACTTTTTGGGTGAATCTATAAGATCATTAATATGAACAACATCGGCTTCCCCGCCAGCCAAAGTAAAAGCATGCGCAGTTTCTTCTTCGCTGTTGAGGCCGTATCCGGAAAGCACAATTATCCTTGGTTTATCCATAAAATATTCTACTAAATACTAAATAATCTAAATACGAAAGCATAGTATTTAAGTTTAGTAGAGAAATTAGTAATCTTTAAAAGTAGACTTATATTCCCGCAGCGCCTGATTAATATTTAGTTTAACTATTTGCTTCTGATTTTTGTCCTTTATTATCATCAGTGGGTTTTTTGTAACTTTGCCAATCTTTACAAAAACATTTCCGCTCATTGTGCGTTCAAAATTGGCAGCCTTTTTTGGATCAATAGAAACCAAAATTCTTCCCGAGTTTTCGACAAATAATGCCTCAGAATTTTCGATTTCAATATCAGTGCCAACATTTCCTCCCATTAGCGATTTTGCAAGAGCAATGGCCAGTCCGCCGCCGCTGACGCTTATACCAGAGGCGATTAAGTTATTTTGGGCCGCTTTATAATAAGCGCGATACAGTTTTAAATTTTTGTCAGCCTCAACGGCTAATGTATCCTCGGTCTCTCCCAATATGTAAAGCAGGTCTCCCGGAATTTTTGCATCCAGCGAGATTGCTTTTTCAATATTTGGCATGACCCCAACAGTGGTAATTAAAAGTGTTGGAGGAATGGAAATTTTTAGAGGCTTGCCGTCTGCGCCATAGCCTTTAAAATCATTGTGCATACTGTCTTTGCCGGAAATAAATGGGGTTCCATAAGTTTTGGCAAAATCATAGCAGGCGCGCGCAGCTTCTTTTAGCTGCCAAAGACGTTTGGGATCGTCAGGCGAGCACCAGCAAAAATTGTCCAGCAAGGCTAAATAATCTACATTGGCTCCGGCGGCTACTGCCGCTTTTATGGCTGAATCTATGGAGTTGGCTGCCATTAAATAGGCGTCGATTTCGGAAAGATGGGGCTTTAAACCATAAGACATAACCACAGCTTTTTTGGAATTTAAAACTGGACGGATTATAGAAACATCGGAATTTACTAAACCGGCTCCTTGTAAAGGTTTTAAAACACTTGAAGCTTGCACCTCATGGTCGTATTGGCGGCTGATGAATTCGGTGGAGGTGATATTTAGGGAAGATATAAGATGTAAGATATAAGATGTAAGATTTTGGATTTTTGGTTGTTGCGTGTTCCCAGCTTTATGTTTCATTTTTTCGGTTTTCAAAAGCCTTGCCGGCCTACCGTTATGCAAAAAATCCATGTCTAAATTTAAAACCGTTTTGTCGTTATACTTTACGATGCATTTCTCATTATCATTAAATTTTCCAATCACCCAGGCTTCCACGCCTCTTGCCTTCATCAACTTTTCCAATTTTTGCCATTTGTTTTTAGGAACAGACAAAACCATCCGTTCCTGCGACTCGGAAATCCAAATTTGCCAGGGAGCCAGGCCCGGGTATTTGAGGGGAACTGTATCAAGCTCAACCAAACAGCCTCCCGCTTGCTGCGCCATTTCACCGACGGCGGAAGAAAGCCCTCCGGCTCCGCAATCTGTAATGCTGTTGTATAAATTTAAGTCACGCGCTTCCTTTGCTATGGCGTCGGAAAACTTTTTTTGGGTTATTGGATCCCCAATTTGCACGGCAGTTGCCGGGCTGTCTTTATGCAAACCTTCGGAAGCAAAGGTCGCGCCATGAATGCCGTCCAGCCCAACCTTGCCGCCAACCATGACTACATAATCACCTGCCTGCGCCTGCTTGTGCCAGCCTTTTTTATCGCCAACTTTTTTTGGAACCAATCCCAATGTGCCGGCAAAGACTAAAGGTTTGCCTCTAAATCTTTCGTTAAAATACAAAAAACCCAAAGGCGTGGGGATGCCAGCCTGGTTGCCGCCGGCATTTATGCCGGCAATTACTCCGTCCATAATTCTGCGGGCCGAAAGCATGGGCTGGTCTAAATTTTTGTTGCGATACAGTCTGGTTTTGTCGTTAGGATCCGCCAAACAAAAGCCATAAAAATTGGCAATAGGTTTAGCTCCCAGCCCAAAGCCTAAAGCATCCCGGTTAACCCCGCCAATTCCGGTTATTGCGCCCCCAAATGGGTCCAAAGCCGAAGGCGTGTTGTGGGTTTCCACTTTGTAAGCAATTACATGGTTTTTGTCAAAAGTTATTCCGCCTGCGTTGTCTGTGAAAACCGAAACTGTAAAGTTATTTTTGGTTCTCGATTTCGTTCGAACAATATCTGTAGTGGCACGTTTAATATAGTGTTTAAAAATTCCGTCTTTAATTTCATCCATGGGGTCGGCAAAAATAGTGTGCTTGCAGTGCTCGCTCCAGGTTTGGGCCAGTGCTTCCAACTCTATATCCGTCGGTTGTCTACCAAGTTTGTTAAAGTAATCGCTAATGGCTTTAAGTTCTTCCAAAGATAAAGCCAGTGGTCCCTTTCTCGTTGTCGTCGCGAGCGGCTGAAAGGAGCGTGGCGATCTATTTTTAAGCTTAGATTGCTTCGCCCCGACCGAAGCGTCGGGGCTGGCAATGACAGTTTCGGGTATTCCCAGCTTTCCCAATTTCACTAACGCTTCCTCATTCACATTTAAACCTACTTTTATTACTTTATTTGATGATGTAATTTTGACTTTGGGAATCTCAGATTTAAGGCCTTGTTTTTTAAATTCCTCGTAGCTGGTAATTGTTGCCCGTTGGATTAAGGGGTTGTAAAGGGAATTGGCAATTTTGGAAATATCCGCCTTCGCTGAAGCTCCCGCCTTCGCCAAGGCTACGGCGGACAAGTCGGCGGATCGTTTTCTATTATTTTTATTTAAGTAAAAGAAAAAGACCTGGCTAGAATAGACATTCTGTCCAGGCTTAAATTTTACTTTAGCGCCATCACTCAAAGTTTCTTTGGCGGTGTGGCCGACGTTGTCGGTAACTCCCGGCAAAAAAGCAATTTCTATGGCGAAGGAAAAGGGTTTAGGGCTAAGGGCTAAGGGCGAAGTCTCTGCTTTTTGAATTTGCGGATTGGCCAGGAGTACTTTGGTTTTTTCAATTTGTTTTTTGTTGAGCTTTGCGTCTACGGTGTAACAGTCAGCCAGACGGATTGCTCCTAATTTAGTTTTAATTACCAGAGCTTGGAACTGCCTTTTTTTGGTCTTTGCCCTGGCATCGGGTATGGAGTATGTAATGTAGACACGGAGCATTAGGAATTAGGAGATGGGAGTTAGGAATTAAAATTTTGAAAGAAAAAAATAAAAAAACATCTCATGATTCAAAATGAAGATGTCATCTGCGGCTGAAACGGCGGACATTTCTGCACGGGGTGCTGCACCTGCAGTGTAACCGAGGAGGCGAATTTTGTCAAAAAAAATCAAATAAAAAGCCCGCGGGTTAAGCTTTCATGGCCACCATAAAAGGTTCGCCCGCGGGAGCATGCTCGGATTGATACATCCACGTGGTTATGTGGATACCGTCTGGGGAAGACGGATCAATCCTAGGTATTGTTGCGCTACTGATTTTTTGCGCCGTACGGCCGGCACAACCCATAATTTTCCTCCCTTGTTAGTTGTTATTTATCCTAAGGATGGGAGCACTCATTGCCCTATCCCTGGGTGAAGTCCAAGTTAGTATAAAGCTATAATTTCTGGCCTAATTTGTCAAATAATCCCCGCCGGTTAATGTATTTAGGTGAAAAAGAATTTTTGTAGGGATTTGATTTCAAAAGAGTTGTTTTTTGACTTTGAAATATAAGCTTTAGGATGTAAGATGTAAAATATGAAGGAGCAACCAACCAAACTTGCCATCTTTGATATAGACGGGACAATTTTTCGTTCCAGTCTGGTTATCCAGTTAAGCCAGGCACTGGTTACGCAGGGGATTTTTCCAAAAGCCGCGACCAAAGAAATTGAAAAAGAATATTTAGCCTGGGTCAATCGCCAAGGCAGTTACGATGCTTACATAAATAAAGTTGTAAAAATTTATGTCAAACATATAAAAGACAAGCGTTTTACTCAAGTAAAACGCATCGCCCAAAAAGTAATTAATTATCAAAAAGACCGGGTGTATCGGTTTACCCGCGATTTAATCAGGCAATTAAAACAGAAAAAGTATTTTTTAGTGGCCATTTCCGGTTCGCCTTCGTACATTGTCGGCGCTTACGCTAAAGCTATTGGTTTTAATTTATTTTTTGGAACGGAATTACAGATAAAAAACGGAAAATTTACGAGCGAAATTTTGAATTTGGATTCAGCCTACAATAAGGCAAAAATTATAAAAGGTTTAAGTCAAAAATATCCATCCATAAGTCTAAAAAATTCAATCGCTGTGGGTGACACAGAGGGCGACATTGAAATGCTGTCTTTAGTTGGAAATCCAATTGCGTTTAACCCCAATAAAAATTTAGCCAAAGTTGCCAGAGCAAAAAAATGGAGGATTGTAGTGGAAAGGAAAGACGTAATGTATGAGATAAAAGAATTTATTATGGTATAATCAAACCAAATGGTAAATTATAGGGAAACCAAAACCAAAATTTTCCCGCCTAAATTTTTTCAAATGTTTGTAAATTAAACAAAATCGCAAGATCAAAATAAAAATGGAAAAATTATTTGAAGAATTAAAAAATTTTGGCGGGTTAAAAGGAGAAGTCCAGACCGATAGCGCATCACTGGCTAAATACAGCCGCGACGCGAGCATTTTTGAAATTATGCCCAAGTGCATAGTTCATCCCAAAAATGTTGAAGATGTTAAAAACCTGGTTAAGTGGGTTAATGGAAAAAAAGCTCTTGATCCTGGTTTGTCAATCACCGCCAGGGCAGCAGGCACAGACATGTCTGGCGGGGCAATTAACGATTCCATTATTTTAGACTTAACCGCTCATTTTAATCGGATAATAAAAATAGATTCAGAAAAAAAAGAAATACGCAGGGGGAAAAAATACACGGCAGTGGAATTTGTTGGCAGC
>JAHFJK010000033.1:7803-12525 GCA_023245915.1 Candidatus Doudnabacteria bacterium
AGTGGTAGAACCCGGAGTGTTTTACAGAGATTTTGAACAGGAAAGTTTAAAACAAAATTTAATTTTACCCTGTTACACGGCTTCCAAAAGTTTAAACACACTTGGAGGTATGGTGGCTAACAATTCTGCGGGAGAAAAAACCTTGGCCTACGGTCAAATGAAAGATTATGTTTTAGAGCTGGATGTGGTGTTGTCTGACGGCCATCAATATACCTTTGGTGAGTTAAGCGACAACCAATTGAATGAAAAGTTAAAGCTGGCAAATTTTGAAGGCGATGTTTACCGCCAGATGTTTAGGCTGATTAAAGAAAATTACCAAATCATTATGAAGGCTAAACCCACCACCAGCAAAAATTCAGCAGGCTATTTGCTGTGGGAAGTTTGGAACCCGCCTCGCGTCGACTCGTCAACAGCAAAAACGACGCGAGTCGAGGCGGGCAAGCGCAAATCAACTTTTAATCTGGCTAAACTGTTTGCCGGTAGCCAGGGAACTTTGGGGATTATTACCAAGGCAACCATAAGTCTGGTTCGGCCTAAGCCAGAAAGCGCGCTGTTGGTAATTTTTATGAAAAGTCTGGCAAATTTGGGAGAGGTAGTTAGCACAGTAGCCGGCCATCATCCGGAAAGTTTTGAAAGTTTTGATGATCACACTTTTAAACTGGCCATGCGTTTTTTGCCGGACATGATTAAGCGCATGAAAGGCAACCTGCTGTATTTAGCCTGGCAGTTTTTGCCGGAATTATGGATGACTCTGACCGGCGGAGTGCCCAAACTTATTTTAATTGCGGAATTTACAGGTGAAAGCCAGCAGGAAGTTTACCAAAAACTTATGATTGCGGAAAAAGAGGTAAGGTCACGGTTTCGTTTAAAAACTCACGTGACCAAAAGCGCCCAGGAAGCCGAAAAATATTGGACAGTGCGCAGGGAAAGCTTTAGCCTGTTGCGCCAGCACAGCCACGGGTTGGCTACGGCGCCTTTTATAGACGACATTGTGGTGCATCCCAGCCAGCTGCCTGATTTTTTGCCGGAATTAAATGCTATTTTGCATAAATACCCTTCACTCATCTACACCATTGCCGGCCATGCGGGTGATGCCAACTTCCACATTATCCCGCTGATGGATTTAAGCAAAGAGGACCAGCGCGCTATTATCCCAAAATTGGCTGACGAAGTTTATGATTTAGTTTTAAAATACGAAGGCTCTATTACCGCTGAGCACAACGACGGACTCATCCGTTCGCCTTATTTGGAAAAAATGTACGGAGCTGAAGTTTTCGGTCTTTTTGAGCAGGTAAAAAACATTTTTGACCCCAAAAATATTTTTAATCCCCGCAAGAAAGTTAACTCTTCCTTAGATTACGCGCTAAGTCACATAAAGCACTGAGGGCCCTGGCAAAAATAACTTCCCAGCTTTGCTTCCATCTCCGCCGCCATCTTTGGCTTTTCTTCGGTCACAAAATGTTCAATGTAGCTTGGGCTACATCTCACATTTTGTTCGGTCAGAAAAGCCAAATCTGGGGCAAATCCGGAACCAAATCAAGGTAACTTATTTTTGCCAGGACCCTGACTTTAGTTTTTATTTGAGCTACAATTTTGCACACTTGCCAAGGCTGCAAGTTTTTTATACAATAGTATTAGTCACTTTAGTTAATTAAAGAATTTTGATGTATTATTTTGCCTATAGCTCCAATATGAATTTCGAACATATGCGGCGCTTATGCGGCTGGCATTTTACGGTTTTGGGTTCGGCGACTTTGCCCGATTTTGAGTTCGGACCTGACCTGCGCGGCTACGCCACCATCCGCCCAAGGCAGGGGTCTGCTGTGGCCGGGGTGCTGTACGAGGTGGACAGCGAGTGTATTGAGGCTTTAGACGACTTTGACGGCTACCCCCAGGTTTTTGACAGGATTGAGGTGGAGGTAGTCGGGTCGGATAGCCATAAAGCCCAGGCCTGGGTCTACGCCCAAAGCCCGGAAAAATTTGGCGGCAGGTTCATTAAACAGGAATTTTTAAAAAGAGTTATTGCCGCCGCCAGGGACAACCGCCTGCCGGAACCCTGGATAAAATTTTTAGAAACTTTTGCCAACAACGATGACCAGGCACTTGAACATAAAAATCTCGGGACGAGTACAGGGAGTGGGGTTTAGATTTTCCGCTTATGAAAAGTTTGTGGAACTGGGCCTTTTGGGTCGGGCGGAAAATACTCCTGACAGCGGCGTTTTAGTCGATGTGGAAGGCACGGAGGACAAACTGGAAATGCTGGTCGAGTGGTGCAAGCGAGGCCCGGTCGGCGCTTTAGTGGCCAATGTGCAAGTTATGGAAACCGACGAGCCTTTTGTGCCATTAAAGACAAGTTAGCGGTAATGAAAAAAATCTTTTGGATTGTGGTTAGTACAACCAGCCGAAAAGAAGCGGAAAAAATCGGCAAAGCGGTTTTAATAAAGAGGCTGGCAGCGTGTTTTGCTATATATCCAAGACTTAAGAGTGTATATTTTTGGCCGCCAAAGTCTAATCGCTTTGAACAAAGCACAGGTCCATTGCTGATTTTGGAAACACTGGCAAAAAATACTAAAATTATAGCGTTGGTTGTAAAAAAAATGCACAGCGACCAAGTGCCTTTCATCGGGCTTCTCCCGGTTAACAATCTTAACGCGCAGTTCTTAAAATGGATGCGAGGCGAAGTTGTATGAAAAAAATTCTATTGGTTTTGTTAGTTGTATCGGCCGGCAGTATGCTGGCTGTATTTTTTATTCGGCAGGTTCCTCAGCCATCATCTAACAACCGAATAATTTTCCATTATTCTTACTTTAGCCAGCCGAAGTTTTATGATGAAGCTTACCGCATTGCCAAAGCGTCAGCTGTCGATTATCTCCCAAAAAAAGCTATAATTGTTAATCATCATTTGCTCGCCGCAAATTTTATTGCAGAGACTTTTAATCAGGTTGCCACCATTTCGCCTATGACAGTTTTGCTAATTAGCCCTAACCATTTTGACGCGGGGAGGGGGGCGGTAATTACCTCTGAGGCAATTTGGAAAACTCCTTTCGGCGAACTGGAACCGAATAACCAGCTGATAAATCAGCTGACTACACAAGGTCTGGCCAGCGCGGAAGAACCGCCATTTGAGCAGGAGCACGGCATTTCCGGAATTGTGGCTTTTGTTAAAAAATCTTTACCCAATGCAAAAGTTGTGCCGCTGATCTTTAAAAACCGGATGAGCCTGGAGCAATCGCAAAAATTAGCCGATGAATACTATCAGCTCCTGCCCAAAAATACTTTCATTGTTGGCAGTTTTGATTTTTCTCATTATTTAACTTCCAACGCGGCGGATTTCCATGACATAGAAAGTTTGGCGGCAATCGAAAGTTTTGATTTTCAAAGCATCTATAATCTGGATATAGATTCCCGTCCCGGTCTGGCTTTTTTTTTGGAGCTGCTCAAAAATTCGGGCAGCCAAAATTTTCATCTGCTTGAAAATTCCAATTCCGCCAAGCTGGTCAAAAAAGATATTTTAGAAACCACCAGTTATATAGACGGTTACTTTACCCAGCCCCAGTTTTCGGAACAAGATGTTGTTAAGAATATAAAAACTTTTGAGACAAAGGAAAATAATGGAAAAGGTCAATCAATGAAAACTGGTGCTGGGTTTACACCCGGCCCGGCTGCAACATCATTGGCCGACACTTTATTGAGCCTGCCTTCAATAGATATTGGGCCGCAAAATTCATCTGCTCTTGATAAACGCGCTCCCAAATACGCGTTGACTTATTTGGAAAGATTACTTTTCGGCCAAAATGACACAATGGCTTTTTGGTCCCTTTCCGATTCTATAGAATCGGAAAGGGACAGGCTGGCGCTTTCGCGCTTGGGCTTAGACTTAACAGAGGAAAGTTATCGCGATTATGAATTGGGAAAAGCCAAGGTCAGATTAATTAATTGCGCAAAAAGGGATAAAGGGGAGGAGAGGGCGAAACGGGCGGTGGAGGAAGGGGCTGATGCGGTAATCTGCCAAGGGGCGGCTAAAAATTTTATCGAATTTTATAAAAATAAGCCTATAATTTACGCTTCCGGCAAGCTTTTAGACAGCCAGACTTTAACGCGCGGCGGCAAAAGCCTGGCAGTTGGGCTGGCCAGCCAAAACGGGCGGCTAAAAATTTTCCTCTTTCCCATTGGCGCTTTAGGCGGCCAGTTAAAGTTGCTTGCCGGCAAAGAAAGTGATAAAGTATTGGCAGAGATGGCCCGCAGTTCAAAAGTCTCTTTAGAAATCCAAAAGCAAATTCAGCAAGGCGTAATCAGTATTGACAAAAATGACAAAAATTAAATAAATGACAAAAATGGAAAACCCAAACCCTCCTCCTGCTCCACCGGAGCCAAACAATCAGCCGCTTAACCCAAGCCCAAAAAGCCAAGTGCATAAGTATGAAATTTTAGGCGGAGTTTTGGTGTTGCTCCTTGCCGGCGCGACTTTGGGCTTTTGGCAATATAAATCGGCAGAAAAACAGAATGCCGAAAAAAACAAACTATCAACAGGTTTGGATACAACTATAAAGGTTATACACAATCCATATCAAAACCAGCCAAGCACCACGCCCGAAAATCAAACAACCACTACCACTCCTGACAATGGACTTAGCGAAATCAATACATACGATGCATTTAAAAGCCCCGAGTGCAAAAATCGTTTAGAGGTTTTAAGAAGTAAATCTGGCATAATACAATGGC
>JAHFJK010000078.1 GCA_023245915.1 Candidatus Doudnabacteria bacterium
GCAAGAAAGGCTAAGGTGGGGGGAGAAATTGTGTGTCAGGTGTGGTAGCATCCTACGAACCTACGAACTTTATCGAACTACGAACGTGCGTCTCGGTCGTAAGTTGGAAGGGGATTAAAATAAGAAATTTATTGCAACTATGTCACGTATAGGCAAAAAACCCATCATCATTCCGCTAGGGGTGAAAGTGGAAAAGAAAGATTTAACTTTGACCGTAACCGGCCCCAAGGGGACTTTAAATTTGGATCTTCATCCAAAGGTAAAAATCGACGTCACTGATAAAGAAGTTAATGTTGATATTAGCAATAAAGAAAACAAGCGCCAAAAGGCCTTGTGGGGATTGTTTCGCGCGCTTATAGCTAACCAGGTAGATGGCGTGACCAAAGGTTTTGAAAAAAAGCTGGAAGTTATTGGCGTGGGGTTTAAAGTGGCTACGTCCGGGACTAAGCTGGTTATGTCGTTAGGTTTTTCGCATCCCGTGGAAGTGGAAATCCCAAAAGGTTTGACGGTTGCGGTTGACAAGAACATAATAAGCATTAGCGGCGCGGACAAACAGCAAGTGGGACAATTTACAGCCGAAGTTCGGGCTTTAAAAAAACCTGAACCTTACAAAGGAAAAGGCATAAAATATGTTGATGAAGTTGTAAGAAGGAAGGCAGGCAAGGTGGTTAAGGTAGTAGGGGGAGGGAAATAGAAATTTATCCACTAATCACTAATCGACACGAATAACACCAATAAGATTTGTGAAATTAGTGTAAATTCGTGAATTAGTGGACAAATAAATTTTTTATGAATAAACAGAAGCAAAAATTATTTAAACGATCAATCCGACACAGTCGAGTTAGATCTAGAATATCAGGGAGCCAGCAGCGCCCCCGTCTTTCAGTTTTTAAAGCCAATAGGCACATTTATGCCCAGTTAATTGATGACGAATCGGGCAAAACTTTGGTAGCTGCTTCCAGTAAAGGAATTAAGAGCAAAGGTAAAAAAACAGATTTGGCTAAAGAAGTCGGAAAGCTTATAGCCTCACAAGCGGCAGCTAAGAATATTAAAATGGTAAAGTTTGACCGCGGCGGATTTGCTTATCATGGAAGAATTAAGGCACTGGCAGAGGGGGCAAGAGATGGCGGGCTCGAGTTTTAATAATTTCCTAATTTCGCGAGCGAAGCGAGCAAATTTCCATCAATATCATTAGGAAATTAGTTCGGCCTTCGGCCTCACGAAATTAATTGAAATTAAGAAATTATTTAGATAAATAGGTAATATGGAAAAACGTAGACGAAGACAAAATCAAGAAGGCGAGCGGGAGCGCAGTGAATTCGACCAAAAAGTGGTGGAAGTTAAAAGAGTCACCCGTGTGGTGGCTGGCGGCAAAAGAATGCGCTTTAGAGCTTTGGTGGTCATTGGCGACCGCAAAGGCAAAGTTGGCATGGGTCTAAAAAAAGGCGCGGACGTTTCTGAAAGCGTCAACAAGGCTGTTAACGCGGCTAAAAAAACCATGATTACTTTGCCTTTAGTGGAAGGCACAATCCCGCACGGCTTGGATGTAAAGTATAAATCCAGCAAGCTTATGCTTAAGCCAGCTAAAGCTGGTACTGGTGTTATTGCCGGTGGAGCTGTGCGCAGTGTGATGGAATTGGCAGGCGTAAAAAATGTGGTCAGTAAAATGTTGGGTTCTAATAATAAAGTTAATAATGTAAAAGCAGTTTTTGCGGCTTTTCAGAGGATGAAGAGTAAAGAGGCACTTGCGGCTTTGCGGAAATAGAAGCCGTGCTAGACGCTGTGTGCAAACGCCGAAGTAAACGCCGGCGGCGTCTAATACAGCTTTTCCGTACAGCGTAAATCAGCTTCTACAATATTATGATCAAACTCCATCAACTAAAAAAGAGTCCAAAATCCGTTCATCGGAGAAAAGTGGTAGGACGGGGGCTTGGAAGTGGACACGGAACATACAGCACGCGCGGGGGTAAGGGACAAACTGCCAGAACCGGACATAGCAAAATGCCGGCGATTTTTGAAGGTGGCCGGCAGCCATTAGTCAGGCAATTGCCCAAATCCAGAGGATTTAAGGCTATATCGGTTAAAGCAGCAATCATCAGCCTTTCCAAATTGAATGTTTTTGCAGACGGTGCTAAAGTGGACTTAAAGGCTTTGAAAGCAAAAGGACTAATTGATATCGGCGCATCCCGTGCTAAAATTTTAGGCGGGGAAATAAAAAAGAAGTTAGACATTAAACTTCCGATATCATCTTCAGCGAAATCTGCGGTGGAAAAAGCGGGAGGTAAGGTGCTTTAAGATATTGATGGATATTAAGATATTGTCTGAATGAAAAATATCTATCAATATCAACAAATATCTATTAATATCCTCTATGAATAAGTTAAGCTTAATCTGGAAAACCAGGGACCTGCGCAATAAAATTTTAATTGTGCTGGGTCTTTTGCTTATTACCCGCGTGCTTGCGCACATTCCAATTGCCGGCATTGACGCCAGCCGTTTGCATGCCTTTTTCCAGCAAAGCCAGTTTTTGAATTTATTGGACGTATTTTCCGGCGGCGGTTTGACCAACTTTTCCATTGTCATGTTAGGCGTAGGACCCTACATTACCGCCTCTATTATAATGCAGCTTTTAACCATAGTGGTTCCTGCCCTGGCAGAAATGCAGAAGGAAGGCGGGGAAGCAGGCCGCGCCCAAATTAATCAGTATACCCGCTATTTAACTATTGTCCTGGCGCCGCTGCAGGGTTTTGGCACTATCCAGCTTTTGCAAAGGCAGGGCGGAGCTGCGGTTTTGGGAAGCTTTACGCCTTTTGTCTGGTTTACCGTGCTTCTGTCGGTTACTGCCGGCACAATGTTGCTGATGTGGCTGGGGGAGATTATGTCGGAGTTTGATGTGGGCAACGGCGTGTCATTAATTATTTTTGCCGGCATTGTGGCCAGGCTTCCGGCCAACATCGGTTTTTTAAGGAGCTGGTACGACCCCAGCAAATTGCCTACAGTCCTGGCTTTTGTGGCCATGATTTTGATTGTTATTGCGGGTGTGGTTTTGGTTACCGAAGCGCAGAGAAATATTCCCATAGCTTACGCCAAGCGCGTGCGCGGCAACAAACTCTTGGGCGGCGTGAATACCCATTTGCCTTTAAGATTAAACCAGGCCGGCGTGATCCCGATTATTTTTGCCATTTCCGTCATGCTCTTTCCGGCCATGATAGGCCAATTTTTTACCTCTGCAAAAAGCCCGGTCTTGGCCAGCCTGGCCCAAAAAACAATTAACCTGTTTAATTCACAGGGCTTATTTTACGGCGCTGCGTATTTTATTTTAGTCATGGCGTTTACTTATTTTTACACTGCTGTGGTTTTTAACCCGGTGGAAATTGCCGAGAATGTGCAAAAAAACGGCGGCTTTGTGCCGGGCCTGCGTCCTGGCACCCAGACCGCAGATTTTTTAAGCACGGTGCTGAACCGCATTACTCTTGCGGGAGCCTTCTTTCTGGCGCTGATTGCGGTTTTGCCGCTGGTTTTACAGCATTACACCGGTACAACTGCCCTGACTTTTGGCGGCACAGGTTTGCTGATTGTGGTATCGGTAGTCATTGAAGTCATAAAAAAAATTGAAGCCCATTTGACCATGCATGATTATGAAGGCTTTTAAAAAGCCAGAAGAACACGGATACTGCAACAGATTAACACGGATGACAATCAACTAAAAACCTGCCATAATGAGGCGGGTTTTAAATTGTCATCCTGGAAAATTTATATTGATTTTAAATTTATCCCTGCCTACCGGCAGGCAGGCGGGATCCAGAAAGAAAAAATATGATAAAAGTTATTTTATTTGATTGCGACGGGCCAATCATTAAAAGAGAAAAGTACTTTAGCCAGCGGATAAAAGAGTTATTAGGCATATACATTGATGAGGCTGGGGAAAAAGAATTTTTTCAAGGAATTTTTTTGCGGTGTGAAGTTGGCCACGCAGATCTTAAGGCAGTTTTACCTAATTATTTGTCAATCTGGAGATGGGAAAAAAGTGTTGATGAGCTTCTGAAATTTTGGTTTGAGGGGGAAAGAACAATAGACACAGATATGATTGAATACATTAGGATTTTAAGAAGCAGAGGCATACGTTGCTATCTTTCAACCAACAACGAAAAATATCGTACACAATATTTATGGGAAGAAGTCGGTTTAAAAAAAGAGCTAGATGGACTTTTTTCTTCCTGCTATTTGGGATACATGAAGCCGGAATCCCAATATTGGCAGGAAATTTATAAGCAGTTTCCTCAAATTCCAAAAAACCAAATATTAGTTTTGGACGATAAGCAGTCTGCTGTGGATTCAGCAAAAAATTTTGGGTTTCAAGCGGAATTTTATAAAAATTTTTCTGGTTTTAAAAAGAGCATGAAAAAATACAGAGTTAAATTTTAATTTAGTTTTCTGGCAAAAACTCCAATACTCGCTACTATTGGAGAAAAATATTAATATTGGAATATGGGAAAATTCACCAATACATCTAAACTTTCGAAAGTCGAACAAAATGAGCTTTTTGTCCGTTTTGCCAAGGTTCTAGGGGCAGTCAGAAGTTCGATCGAGGGAGCAAATTTGATTCGAGATCTGCTTTCTGAACCCGAAGCATTAATGCTTGCCCG
>JAHFJK010000079.1 GCA_023245915.1 Candidatus Doudnabacteria bacterium
CGGGGGTGGAGCCGCGATACCCGGCTTCCCCCTCGCCTGCTATTCTAATTCTTTGGCCATTGTCTATGCCCGCGGGGATTTTGACAGAGATGGTTTTTTCTTGCCTTAAGGCACCCGATCCGCCACAATTTGCACAGGCTTTTTCCGGAACTTTGCCCTGGCCCTGACACTTGTCGCAGCTTACCGATGAGGCAATGTTGCCAAATATGGTACGGCGGGTTGTCCGGATTTGTCCCTGCCCGTGACATTTTGGGCAGGTAACCACTCTAGCTCCCGGCGCCGCGCCGGAACCTGAACAGGTTTTGCAAACATCCTGTTTTCCCAAACTTATATTTTTTTCTACCCCAAATACCGCTTCTTCAAAGTTTATGGTTAAACTCATTTCCAAATCTATGCCGCGATTGCGTCTTTCCGACCTCTGTCTGCGGCCGCCAAAAATATCTCCAAAAATATCGCCTAAATCAAACTCAACTCCATTCTGGCCAAAACCTTCGCCAAAATCAAAACCTCCAAAAGGATTGCCTGCCTGATAATTAAAGCCACCTGCCTGTCCGCCTCTGGCGGAGCCAAAGGTTGTTCCGTACTGGTCATACTGCTGCCTTTTGGAAGAATCAGATAAAACCTGGTAAGCCTCGTTGACTTCTTTAAATTTTTCCGCGTTGCCGTTGCCTTTGTCCGGGTGAAATTCGTGGGCTTTTTTACGGAAAGCGCGCTTAATGTCTTCTGAGGAAGAAGACTTGGAAATACCTAAAATGTCATAGTAATCTTTGCTCATAGAATGATAAACACGGATATATTTCTATTATAGACACGGATCCGTGTTAATCCGTTTCTTCATCTGTGTTTATCTGTTTGCTCACTCTGTTTTAAACCCAATCTTCTGGTCCGGCACCACTGCCAAACTAATCGTGCCGTACTGTTCTTCGTAACGTTTAATATTTTCCAAAAGCGCCGATGACAGTCTTTTTGCGTGCGAGGGTGAAACTATAATCCGGCTGACAACTGTGCCCGCTGGCGGTACCAAATTCATAAAATCCAAAACAAATTCTTCGGCTGTGTGGCCAATTTGTACCATGTTGGCGTAAGCGCCTTTTAAAACTTCGTCGCTGATTTTTACCTGCAAGGGCTGCTGCTGATCTCTAGATTGATCCATAAATATGTTGAGTTTAGGTTATTTTGTTAATTACCAAACTGCAATTTAAGATTGGCTATTTGCTCTTTCTCCACCTGGCAAAAATCCTGCGGCGTGGTTCGTCCGTACGACTCCAAAGGCTTGCCGTCAATGCCGGCATGTAAACTCATTATGCATTTGGGGTCAGTGTTGTGGGACAGCCCTATTTGATGCCCGAACTCGTGCGAAAGACTTGAGAGTAAATAAGTATTCAAATCCTGACTGTAATCCTGCGCGAATTTTTTGTGGGCGGTTAAAGCAATTACCATACCCGTTTCCTCATAAGTAGCGGAGAGTTCGTTGTTGCCTCTGGGGGAATAATCAGAGGTAAAAAACACCAGCAAAGCCGAGCCGCCGCCCGACTCTTTAACCGAGGCATTGAGCTTGTAGACGGCTAAATTGGCAATAGCCAGGGTAGAATCGTCCACACTGCCACTGCGCGTGACTTTGACTTCCCGGCCGGTATAACCGGCAACCGCCTGGGAAAATTTATCCAAAACTCCTGAAAAGTCCATATCTTCAGTTTGGGGTTTGAACCATTCAATAATAATTGGTCCGGAGCCCGAAAAAAATTCCGCTCTGGCATCGCCAAAACTGCGCAAGCTAAATATGGTTCTTAGCCAGGGATGTTTGCCTAAAGTGTAGCGTGTAGACTGGTTAAAAGTACTGTTAGGGTCGCCTGAAACCTGGAGCTTTAAGTAAATAAAAGTTCCCAAGATGGCGATAACAATTAAGAGGATAATGGTTTTGATCATTGTTTTAAATTAAATTTTTCGTTTCTACCAAACAATAGTGTTCGACTTTATGGAGAACCTGTTGTTTGGCTTATTTTGCTTTCCCATAAATTCTAGTGTTTTGGCACTTCTTTGTACTCTGCGTCTACCGGGCCTTGATTGGATGGCCCGGATGATGGGCCTTGTGGTCCACCACTCTGGTTTTCCGATTTATCCGATGCTCCGGATTGGTACATTGCTGCCCCAACCTTTTGTATAGCCGCGGATAGCTCGTCCATGGCTTTTTTAATTGCGTCCACATCGTCTTTGTCTTTCACCGCTTTTAAAGCCGCGATTTTGTCTTCCACGGATTTTTTATCATCCGCGCTTACTTTATCGCCCCCGTCTTTTAAGGTTTTCTCCGAAACGCTAATGAGCGTGTCAGCCTGATTGCGCATATCCACTGTCTCTTTTCTCTTACGATCTTCGGCCGCGTGCGCTTCGGCTTCTTTTTTCATACGTTCGATTTCATCTTTAGAAAGATTCGATGAACCTTGAATGGTAATTTTATTTTCCTTGCCTGTGGCTTTGTCTTTTGCTTTCACAGTCAAAATACCGTTGGCGTCTATGTCAAAAGTTACTTCTACTTGAGGCACGCCTCTGGGCGCCGGCGGAATGCCGTCCAAAATAAACCTGCCTAAAGATTTATTGTCATTGGCAAACTCGCGCTCACCCTGCATAACGTGAATTTCTACAGATGTCTGGTTGTCCGCGGCAGTGGAAAATGTTTGGGATTTAGAGGTTGGAATTGTCGTATTTCGATCGATCAAAGACGTTCTAACCCCGCCCAAAGTTTCCAGTCCTAATGTCAAAGGCGTAACATCCAAAAGTAAAATTTCTTTACCCTGCACCTCTCCACCCAAAATTCCGGCTTGAATGGCTGCACCCTTGGCCACAGCTTCCATGGGGTCAATGCCGCCTTCCACCTGCTTGCCCACATAAGTTTCCACAAAAGTCTTTACTGCCGGCATTCTGGTCGGCCCGCCAATTAAAATAATCTTGTCTATTTTTTGCGGCGTTAGCTTGGCGTCTGACAGCGCCTGCTCCAGCGGCTTTCTCATGCGTTCAATAAGCGGCTTAATCAGCTCTTGCATTTTGGCGCGCGTAATCTTTATTTGGAAATGTTTTGGTCCGGAAGCATCGGCCGTAATAAAAGGCAAGTTAAGGTCAGTTTCCAAAGTCGTGGAAAGTTCAATTTTAGCTTTTTCCGCGGCTTCCCTAACGCGGTTCATTGCCATTTTATCATTGCCAATATCCACACCGCTTTCTGTTTTAAACTGCGCTACCAAATAATCTATGAGGGCTTTGTCCATATCTTTGCCGCCCAAAGCCGTGTCGCCGGAAGTAGACAGCACTTCAAAAGTGGCCTGCTTGTCGACTTCAGAAAAATCCATAATAGTAACATCGAGCGTACCCCCACCCAAGTCGAAGACCAAAATCTTTTGGTCTTTTGCCGTAGATTTATCCAAGCCATAAGCAAAGGCCGCGGCAGTGGGTTCGTTAATTACCCGCGCGACTTTTAAGCCCGCAATTTCGCCAGCGTTTTTTGTGGCCTGTCTTTGGCTGTCGTCAAAATACGCCGGAACGGTAATCACGGCTTCGCTCACCGGCTGTCCCAAAAAAGTTTCCGCATCTTTTTTTATTTTTTGTAAAATAAAAGCCGAAATTTGCTCCGGGGTATAGTCTTTGCCGTTGACCTGATATTTAAATGGCGTGCCCATTTTTCTTTTGGCTTCAAAAACCGTGCCTTCCGGATTGGTCACGGCCTGCCGTCTGGCCGGTTCGCCGACCAAAAGCTGTCCTTCTTTGGTAAAAGCCACGTACGACGGGAATGCTTTCCCGCCTAAAGAAGCGCCTTCAGCCGCCGGAATAATTACCGGCTTGCCCGCTTCCATAACCGAAGCGGCACTATTAGATGTCCCTAAGTCTATCCCTATAATTTTTGGCATAAATAGTCCTTTCAGTCGAAATTCGAAATTCTAAACTCGAAATTCGAAACAAAATATAAATTCTAAATTTTAAAATCGATTTCTACAGAATAATTATTTCCATTGTTATCAAGTCTCTTAGTTGATCTTAGCTCTGTAGATCGCCATAGAGCCCCCACTCCTGATATCACAGAACTCGTGTACGTACCTGAATATCCAATTGGATGCAAAACAATATTATCTTAAGGAGGGTCCTGAGGTAAATCAGCCTTGTGCGGGATAATCTCTGTAATAACATTGCCAGCGATTAAACCTATTACAGCATACGCAGCATATTTTTTAAATTTATCTTCTTCCATAAACTTTATTTGTCATTCCCGCGAAAGCAGGAATCTATTATTTTTGTAATCCATTCTTTTCTAAACAACGAATATAAAATGCGTCAAAGTTTTTATTAAAGTCTTCCATTGTACTCCCTAGGTGTGAAGCACTCCACTCTGCATTTAACTTTGTGCTTAATGTAGAACAATCTTTTCTAATTTTTTCAGGTCTCCAAGAATACCAGTAAAATGATGCTCCTAAAATTATAAACGCTATAATAATAAATAAAATTTTAACTTTCATATAATTCTTTCCCTTACTTCTTAATTCTTAATTCCTACCTCCTGTCTTCACAACTCCTCCACCTTCATCCCCTTTAACTCATTCAAAGACATGCCGATGATTTTATT
>JAHFJK010000080.1 GCA_023245915.1 Candidatus Doudnabacteria bacterium
AACACCAATCTCAGGCACTGAAAAGGTAACGGTATCGACTGGAGGACCCGCGGCTTTTTCTATTTTTATTTACCAATTTTAAAACTCTTTCAAACTTGTACATTTGTACAAGTTTGAAAGAAAATCTAAATTTTTATTTTTTTCGTTTTATATGACGTACCAGCCACCAGACAGCTCCCATAATAATTAAAATAATTATCGCTGTATCCAACCAATGGAACCTCTCCCGCAAAGTATTCCAATTCTCTCCCAGCTTCATTCCCAAAAAGGCCAAAAAGGCGGTCCAAATTACGCTGCCAACAAAAGAGTAAATTAAAAATGGGATTCTGGGGACTTTGGCGACGCCTGCTGGAAGCGAGATAAAAGTTCGAACAACTGGCAATAATCTTCCGATAAAAGTTGAAAGATGACCAAATCTTTTAAAAAAATGGTCGGCTAATTCTAAATCTTCATTAGAAACCAAAATCCATTTACCATATTTTTCTACAAACCTTCGGCCATGATGTTTGCCAATTTCATACGTGATCCAGCTGCCCAACATACTTCCTACTCCGCCGGCGATGGAAATCCAAAATAAATTGAACCTGCCCGTAAAAGCCAAATATCCGGCAAAGGGCGCAATTATCTCGCTGGGCAAAGGAATACACGCGCTTTCAATTGCCATTAAAATAGCTACCCCCGGATAGCCGAGGGTGGAGATGGTGTGGATGATAAAAGTGGTGATGATGAATAGAAGATGAGATAGCATAAAAAGTACTGTCATTCCGGAAAATTTATATCGCTATTTAAATTTATCCGGAATCTAAAACTGAAAAATTGCTCTGTTATGGATCCCGGATATTTTTTGCCGATAAACTTGCTGGTTTGCAAAAAATTCCGGGATGACAAGATTATTACTTAGCAAACACCTTGGCCTGCTCAAGTTTAACCGACAGCAGCTTACTAACCCCGTCATCCCCCATGGTCACTCCATAAAGCATATGCGCCTGAGCCATAGTTTCGCGGTTGTGGGTAATGGTCACAAATTGAGTTTGATGAGCAAGCGTTCCCAAAATTTGGCCAAAGCGGATGGTGTTGGCGTCGTCCAGCGCCGCGTCAACTTCATCCAAAACTACAAACGGCGAAGGGAAGCAAGCCAGCAAACTGCATAACAAAGCGATTGAAGTTAAGGCTCTTTCGCCTCCGGAAAGCGCCTGAATGGAAGCCAGTTTTTTGCCTGGCGGCGTGGCTTTAATGTCTATACCGATAATATTCGATGTGCCTTTTTCATATTTTTGCAAAACTTTTTCTTGGGGTCTTAACTGGTCTGGCTGATTTTCATCATCTTCAGATTGCAGGCCCTGGGCCTGCACTACAGTTTCTAATTCTTCTTTCGACTCATCTGTTTTCAAAATACTCAAATACGCCCGGCCGCCGTTGAACAAAACCCGAAAATAATACTCAAACTTCTCGTTAATTTTATTAAAAGACTCATTAAATTTCTTCTTAATATGTTCGTCCAGCTCATCGATAATTTGCCGCAAATCTGTCATGCCGTGCTTTAAATCTTCCACCTGCTTGCTCAAGTTGGTATGCCGGTTTTGTGTTTCCTGATACTCCTTCAAAGTTAACTCATCCATGCCGCCAATGGTGTCCAACTGATTTTTCAGACGCGAGATTTTACCTTCCAGGTCTTGGGATTGAGTTTGATGTTTCTCGTTAGCCAAATTTTCCCATTCCTGCTGTCCCAAAATTTTAGCAACTTCTTCACTTAAGCCTTGTATTTGGGTATCCAGCTTAGCCTTTTCAATACTGATTTGAGATTCTTTATCTTTCACTTTGGAAAGCTGATCTTGCATATCTCTGAATTCACCTTCAGCTTTGCGCAACTCTTTTTGCCCTGCTTCCTGCTGCTCATAATATTCTTTAAGTTTGTGTTCAACTTTTAAAATTTCCTGGCCCAGATTTAACACCTGCTTATTTATTCTGTCTTCTTCAGCGAGCAAATTCCTCCAAAATTCGTCGGGTGAGCTGCTCTGCGCTTTTTTTAGTTCCAAATCAAAATGTAGCTTTTCCTGTGTGACCGCAGACAGTTCTCTTTCCAAAAAATCTAAGGAAATCTTGCTTTTGCTAATATTCAACTGCGCTGAATTCACCTGGCTCTGCAACTGCTCCTTACTTTTTAATAAATTATCCAGTTCCTGCTTTAATGCCAGGCTTGCCATTTGCGGATCTATAATGGAAGCTCGAGTGGTTTGCTTAAATTTAACAAAATTTTGGGATACGCTTTGGGCCTGTTGTTTAATTTCGTCAATGTTGTCGGATGCGTCCAGTAAACTATAAAAACCTTCCCAACTTTTTTCCAAGTCTGCCAACTCCCTGTCAATCGCAGACCAGTCCACCCTGCCCGGATTGCTCAAATTTTTGGAAAGTTCATTCAGTTTTTGGTTAATTGCTTCCAAGGCCTTAAATTGCTCAACAAATTGTCTTTCCAGCTGTAGCTTTTCCTTTTTATTTTGATTGATTTTGCTTTGGATTTCTTCAATTTTTCTTTGTCGGTTGTGGACTTCCACAGTTAAACTTTTAGCGTCGCCCGAAACCGCAGTTTTTTGGCTTTGCATTTTACCGCGCACCAGACTTAAATCTTCCAAAAGTTTATTTTTTTGGTTTTGCAATTTATTCAATTCATCCTGCACTTCCTTAAATTTTCCGCCGCCGTTTTGGGAAGTCGATTCCAGTTTTTCAGCTAATTTTCTTAACTCGGAACTTTTTGCCTCCAAAACTCCGCGTTGCTTTTGGTTGTGTTCGAGTTGATGCAAAACTGCATCCAACTGATGTTTCAGCTGCCAAAACTGGCCACTAAAAAATTGCTTTTGAAAAGCTTTTAATTGTCTTTCAATTTCAGACCGCGCTTCCATTTTTTTAGCTTGCCTGCGCAGCGATTTTAACCGGGGTTCAATTTCCGCTATCAGATCTTCCGCGCGCATTAAATTTTGGGCAGTTTGCTCAAGTCGCCTTAAAGTTTTTTCGCGCTTCATATAATAGCCTTTGACCCCGCTGGCTTCATCCAGCAAATTTTTCACCTCACCCGGACCCTGCAAAATCATGTTATCAATAGTACCCTGGCCAATAACTGTATAACGGGAAGTACCAATGTTGCTTTTTAAAACCAAATCTATAATGTCAAGCAGACGCACTTGATTGCCATTGAGCAAATACTCGCTTTCTCCAGTCCTATCCACGCGGCGGCCAATGGAAACTTCTGAAGCGTCAACCGGTATGCGGCCGTCGCTATTGTCGAAAGTGGCCATTACTTCGGCAAAGCCCAGACGGGTTTTTTTATCACTACCGGCAAAAATGACATCATCGCTCTTTTTGCCGCGAATCATTTTTGCCGACTGTTCTCCCAGCACCCACCTGATTGAGTCAGCGACATTAGATTTTCCCGACCCATTCGGCCCCACAATACCAATAACCCCGCTGGAAAATTCCAGTGTGGTATTTTGGGCGAACGATTTAAATCCGTGGATGTCTAGGCGTTTTAAATACATTTGATTTCTACGGAGTACGGATTCTTACGGACATACGGATTCTAATTCCGTACCTCCGTACACTCTCCGTACTCCGTAGAGTCCTAAAACCTATTTTGTTTCAAAGCGTCTTGCGCAGCTGCCAATTCCGCTTCCTGCTTGCTCGGGCCAGTGCCCCGGCCGACTTCTTCGTTGCCAACCATTGCGCCAACCACAAAGACTTTATTATGGTCCGGTCCGGTTTCAGAAATCACGCCATAAGTGGGGGTAATCCCCCGCTTTTCCTGGATAATTTCCTGGAGTTTGCTCTTTGCGTCCATGTAGCTACCAGCTTGAATAATTTCGGGCAGCTCAATAAGAATTTCCTTGGCAATAAAATTTGTGCTTGGTTGATAGCCGGCGTCCAAATACATGGCGCCAATTACGGCTTCAATGCAGTTTGCCAATATCACCTGTCTAGCACGGCCAGTGTCTTTGGCTTCCCCTCGCGACATTAACAAAAACTTTTCAAAACCTAATCTTTTTGCAATATCTGAAAGTATTTTATAATTGACTAAAGCTGATCTGAAATTGGTAAGCTCGCCTTCCGGGTGTGGATAGTTACGGTAAAGATATTCCGTGGCCGCCAGCTCCAGTACCGCGTCTCCCAAAAATTCCAAACGTTCATTATGAGGCAAGTTAAAACTCCGGTTTTCGTTTAAATAAGACCGGTGAGTAAAAGCTGACAAATACAAGTCAGCGTTACTGATTTTAATTCCAAGAATTTTTTCTAATTCTTCTTTGTTGAATAATGGCATTATTAAAATTTAGGTCTGTAATACTTCCAAAAATTCTGAAAGAAGTTTTGGAATAAGGGGCAACAACGGGTCATACGCAATAGCGTTGGAGCAGACACACATAATGTCGTGCAATTTTGCTGTCATCCCGACCGACCGAGTGCGGCCGAGGGAGCGGAGGGATCCCTTAACCTTGTAAATATAAGGGA
>JAHFJK010000081.1 GCA_023245915.1 Candidatus Doudnabacteria bacterium
TCCTACTGCGCCAACAAGTATGACAACTATAAAGACCAAAATTATGTTCGCAAAACCTTTATGATTCATATGATTAAAAAATTTTCTTCCCCCAAAATTAAAATATGGTTCGAGCTGATGTTTTTAATTATAGCATAATTTTCTTTGGTGCCCGGGAGAGGATTCGAACCTCCATGCCCTTGCGGGCGCTACCACCTCAAGGTAGTGTGTCTCGCCAGTTGCACCACCCGGGCTTAATTTATCAAATTTGTCTACCAATTATAGCCGAAGTCTTAACTAGTTTCAACCCCGTTAGAAGTAAGCCGCCCTTGGGCGGCTGTATCCATAGTATTATCAACGACTTCTAACGGGGTCAACACCAACCGCCTCACTTATATTTTTGAACCCATCCCGCTTAAGCAATTCAACCAAACCTTTATTTATTTTTTTCACAATCATCGGACCCTCGTAAATAAAACCGGTATAAATTTGCACCAAAGATGCGCCAGCTTTTATTTTTTCGTACGCATCTGCAGCTGTAAAAATTCCGCCCACGCCTATTATGGGCAAAGCCGGCATTTGTTTATGGATATACCTGATAACTTCAGTAGATTTAGCCCTCAACGGCGCCCCACTTAATCCGCCAGCTTCATTAGTATGAGATTTCAAACCTTCCCGGCTTAAAGTTGTATTTGTTGCGATTATTCCATCAATGCTAAAATTTTTGCAGATCTCCAAAACTTCATTAATAGCTTCAACAGACAAATCCGGCGCTATTTTAAGCAGAATTGGTTTTTTTATATCCACATTGTTGCTAAAACCTAAAAGCAGGGACACAATTTCCATTAAATATTCTTTTCCCTGCAGATCACGAAGCCCTGGCGTATTGGGCGAACTGACATTAATTGCAAAATAATCCCCATAAGGGTAAAGATGTTGGAGAGAAAATAAATAATCTTTAGCTGAATCTGCCAATCCAGTAATTTTAGATTTGCCTAAAGAAATACCAATAGGAATTTTAATCTTGTTTAAATGAGATAGCCTTTTTGCCAACACTTCAGCCCCGGCATTATTAAAACCCAGTCTGTTAATTATTCCCAAGTCTTCATTCAGCCGGAAAATTCTCTGCCTGGGATTGCCTGGCTGCGGCAATTTGGTAATAGTACCAGTTTCTAAAAAACCAAAACCCAATGCTTCCAAACCCTTTAATACCTCACCATGCTTGTCAAAACCCCCCGCTAGTCCCACAGGGTTCTTAAAATCCAAACCAAAAACTTGTTGTCTCAAAGCGGCATTGTCAACTTGAGTTAAAAAATTAGCCAGTGATGCAAAAGGCGAGAGCCCGGCCAGCTTTAAAAAAGACAGGGCCAAATTATGCGCTGTCTCCGGGTCTTTAAAACTAAACAATAAAGGACGGATGAGTTTGAACATATACATGTCATTCCGGAAAATTTATATTGCGATTAAATTTATCCGGAATCTATTTTCTGGATCCCGGCTCTCGCTCCGCTCGGCCGGGATGACACACTAACGATACTTGTTAATTTCATCCCTCAACTTTTTAGCTTCCTCACCCGGATTTTCCGCAAAAATAATGCCACGGGAGGAGTTGATTATCATGCCTAATTTCTTGCTGTTTAATCCGGCTTCAACTGTGGCTTTAATATCGCCGCCTTGTGCGCCAATGCCAGGAACCAATAAAGTCATATCACCGGCCAGAGATCTCACAACTTTCATCTCTTCCGGATAGGTTGCTCCAACCATAAGCATGCAGTTGCCATTTTTATTCCACTCTTTTGAGGTTTTTTCGGCAATAACCTGCCAGACAGGCCTTCCATCAGTCTTCAAATCTTGCACTTCAGCCGCGCCAGGGTTTGAACTTCGGCAAAGAATTATGCAAACTTTGTCGCTTCTGTCCAAAAAAGGTCCTAAGGCTTCACTGCCAAAATATGGATGCAAAGTTATGGCATCAAACCCCAACCAATCGAAAATCGAAGCAATATATCCGTTGTTAGTGTTGCCAATGTCCGCCCTTTTCGCATCACAAATCGTAAAAATATCCGAAAAATTTTTTTGCAGATACTCCATGGTCAATTTCAGCTCTTTCAGTCCTTGGTCACCTCTAGCCTCATAAAAAGCGATGTTCGGCTTGTAAGCCGCGGCGAATTCATGGGTGGAATCGATAATATATTTAGTAAATTCAAATTGCGGAAATTCCAGGGCCTTAAACTTTTCCGACAATTTTGAAAAGTCCGGGTCCAGCCCCACGCATAGCAAAGAATTTATTTTTTCCGCGCGTTGATTGTATTTTTTTACTATATTCATTAATTACTTTTAGCTTTTTCCTCCAAAAATTTTTTGCCGTGGCCAACTGTAGTATTTATAGGCACAGCCTCTTTGCACATGGGGCAAGCTTTCTCTTTATAAGTGTCAGCCAAAATTTCTACCAATGAGGAAAAAGCCACTCCCAAAGTTTGAGAATTAATTTCTTTTGGGACGCGATTAACAATTACGGTCATGGCTTGAATTTGACCCCCAAATTTTTTTACCACGTCTATCATCTTATTCACAGAAAGCCCCGTGGCAACTGTATCTTCAATAATCAAAACTTTTTTGCCTTTAATGAGGGCATCATAACCTCGTTTAAAAACCAGCGGGCCTTCCTCGGTTTTGTCTGCGTAAGCGCTTAAGATTTCCTTGCCCTTAATTTCAGAAAGATGACGCGCGACTTCATGCCCTAAAATTGCACCGGCAACAATGGGAGAAGCAACAAGCTCAATATCTAAATCCTCATTGCGTTCAGCGAGCAGTCGGCAAATCCGACTGGTTTGCGCAGGATGAGGTAGTAAATTATCTTTATTTATATAGATACTCATGTGCCGCCCTGACGTACCCACAATATGACTGTCAGTAATAACAGCTTGCGTACTTTTTAAAATATCTAGGACTTCCTCTTCGATTTTCATTGGTCTAAATTAAAATAATTTTAAATTAGCGTCAGTTAAATCTACCAATTTTTGTTTTATGGGAACTTTGGAATGAGCGTTGACAATAGTGTCTGTGGAATACACGCAATCAGTAAATTTATTTATTTTGTCCACGCAATTGTACAAAAACAGTCCGTGGGTTGCGGCGCAGCATACCTTTTTTGCTCCTGCTGCTGTGATTTTTTCCAATGCGCTAATCATAGTGCTGCCGGTGCTAATCATGTCGTCCAAAACCAAGACGTTTTTATCTTTAACATCGAATTCACCTTCCATCGTACCGATGTCGCGATACTTAATTTTTTGTTTTTTATATTCTTCCCGAACTTTTGTATAAGATTTACCGCCATGGTCAGCGACCAAATAGTTAGCGCCCATGTCGGGAGAAATAACTTCGCACTCCTCCCCGCTAAAAATTTTGGCTTTGGCATAGCCAACTAAATCTTTTCCCATGGAAACATTTTGGATTTGCAGCTCGCCAAACTTAGACGGACCTTCCTTATTTAAAAAATGGCAGTCAAAAGTAATTAAATTATCGCAGCCCGCGCGGGCCAGCAGATTACAAACGGCAAAGGCGCTGGCTACTTCGCCGTTCAACTTTTTTTTATCCTGACGCGAGTAAGGCAAATAAGGGGCAACCACTGTTATTTTTTGCGCGCCGGCCTCCTTTACTGAATCTAAAATAAAAAGCAGGGTCACCAAAGCGGTATTCTGCTTGGAATACAAACGATGGAATACTACCACTTCCCGGCCTTCACACTCCGCAATTAGCGGAATACGCACATGGCTGTCGCCGTCAGGAAACTTGCCAATTTCAATATTCGGTTCAAAAATGTCCCTAAAATTTGGGGAGACTAAATGGATAATTTCGGCCATGGGAAAGCTAATTTACTTCCTTAATATAACAGAAATAGACCGATTATGCTACAATCAATCCCTACAAACTTACCAAAGTAAATAAACTGCGAACTGTTCGTAGGATAATGAAAAAATTCCAACGGAAAATTGAAAATTTTGTTTGTAGCCATTGTGGCGCGTCAATAAAAGGCACGGGCTACACCAACCACTGCCCCAAATGTTTATGGAGCAGGCATGTCGATGTCAATCCGGGTGATCGGGCGGAAGTTTGCGGCGGAATGATGGAGCCAATAGGTTTAGAATTGGAATCAGACAAATATATTTTAACCCACAAGTGCGAAAAATGCGGTGCGCAAACCAGATGCAAAACATCAACATCTGATTATATAAAAGCCTTAAGCCGGCTATCTGAAACTATTGCAAAAAAGGCTATGTTTTGATATATTACTGGAAGTCCCAAATAAAAATTTGGGTTCGTAGCTCAGCTGGTTAGAGCGTCTCGTTTATTCACCCGCCCACATTTTGTCTTGGAAAATTAAAAGGGCAATTAGCTCAGTGGTAGAGCGACCCGTTTACACCGGGTAGGCCGTAGGTTCAATCCCTACATTGCCCACCAAAT
>JAHFJK010000082.1 GCA_023245915.1 Candidatus Doudnabacteria bacterium
TAAACATCAAAATTTATTTGCGCCAATCTGCCCGAAATCCTGGAATTTCGCCTGAAAAGCACATTCAGCAACAGTCCCTTAGAATAAAAAACCTCCGCTCTGCTCTTTGCGAGGGCGAGGGTTTTTTGGTATAATCTAAATACAAAAAGTATGACGGTATCATATAAAGAGAAGGTCTTATGAACAAGCTTCAGGTTTCCATGCGCGGGCAAAATGTTATTGCTTCCCCCATCCGCAAATTTTTGCCGCTTATGCGTGCCGCGGAAGAAAGAGGCACGCGCGTTTATAAGTTAAATGTGGGCGATCCGGATTTAGTACCGCCCCCTAAGTTTTTTGAGACCATAAAAAAGTACAATCCCGCTTCTTTGGGCTACGCCCCTAGCCCCGGAATTAAAGCTCATACCGAAGCCTGGATAAAATATTATCGGCAGTTTGGGGTAGATTTGGCGGCGGCGGATATTATCCCCACTGTTGGCTGTGCTGAAGCCATTATGCTGGCTCTGCAGGCCGTAGCTGACATTGGCGACGAAGTCCTTGTCTTTGAACCGCTTTATACTTCCTACAAATCCTTTTCCGTAATGACAGGAATTAAACTGGTTCCTGTTTTGCTGCCTATTGAAAACAACTTTGCTTTGCCGGACGCAAAAATTATAGAGAAGAAAATTACCAAAAAAACCAAAGCAATTGTGGTAATTAATCCCGACAACCCGACCGGAAAATTATGGAGCGACAAAGAACTTTCAACAATTATAAAGATTGCAAAAAAGCACAACCTTTTTATTATTAGCGATGAAACCTACAGAGAAATTCGTTTTGACAGTAAAAAGCCCGTATGTCTCTTAAGCCATAAAGACGCGCCGCAGAATGTTGTGGTCTGTGACAGCGTGAGTAAGCGCTTCTCCATGCCTGGCGCCAGAATTGGCTGCGTGGTTTCCTGCAACAAAGCCATTATGCAGTCAATTTTAAAATTCGCGCAGGCCAGGCTGTCGGCGGGAACACTGGAACAACTTGGCTTAGTTCCATTATTACAACACAGCAAAAGATACACTGATCAAATAACCAGGGAATACCATAGGCGCAGAGATGTGGTTGCCCAAGGTTTAAGTAAAATTCCTGCGGTTTTTAAACCCGCTCAGGGTGCTTTTTACCAGGCTGTGGGTTTGCCCGTTGACGACGCAGAAGAATTTGTAAAATTTATGATCGGTAAATTTACCTATAAAGGCGCAACCGTGATGGTTACGCCTATGCGGGATTTTTACATAAGTCAGGGTAAGGGTAAAAACGAAATCCGTATTGCCTATGTTTTGAATACTAAAGATTTAAAACAGGCAATGGATGTGCTGGCCAGGGGAGTGGAAGAATACAACCGATAATTCAGTATTGCGGCCATTTAGCAATCATCAGCAGTTCTTTCTGATTGAGTTTGCTCCAGATTTCTTCAGTGACAAAGGGCATGAAGGGATGGAGGAGTTTTAAAACAGTTAAAAGTGTAAAGTATAAAGTAGAAAGGGTGCTTTGCTTGAGCTTTTCATCTTGTAATTGTTTTTTTGAAGCTTCAATATATACATCCGCGAATTCGTGCCAGACAAAGTGGTAAATTTCCTGCGCGGCTTCGTGCAGACGAAAATTTTCCAAATGCTCGGTCGAAGATTTTACTAATACATCGAGTTTTTTTAAAATATCTCTATCTGCGTCGGTTTTTGCCCCGGGTTTGGAAATTGGAAATTTTCGTAAAGATCCGCCTTTGGCGGAGAAATTGGAAATTTCTTCGTTCGCTAGAACGAAGCGCGCTATATTCCATAGCTTGTTGGCAAAATGCTTCATACCTTTTATTTTGTCTTCAGCAAGTGGAATGTCGTTGCCAGCAGCTGTGGAGAAAATTAGGGCAAACCTTAACGCGTCAGTCCCATAAGTATCTATTACTCCCAAAGGGTCGACTACGTTGCCTTTAGATTTGGACATTTTTTGTTTGTCCTTGTCGCGGACTAATCCATGCAAATAAACTTTTTCAAACGGTGGTTTGTTGGTTAAATAGTAAGACATCATTATCATTCGGGCTACCCAGAAAAACAATATGTCCCAGCCGGTTTCCATCACCTGCGTGGGAAAAAAGCTATTTAGATCTTTTTCTGCATGGGCTAAAAGCGTCGCGTATGGCCACTGTCCGCTGGAAAACCAGGTGTCAAATGTGTCAGGATCTTTTTCTAAATTTGATGATTTACATTTGGGACAATTTTTAATTTTGTCACCAAGATCAATAATTGTTTCCCCGCAATCAACACAATATTTTACAGGAATTGGGATGCCCCACCAAATTTGCCGGCTTATAGGCCAGTCGCGGATGTTTTCCATCCAGTGCCTGAAGATTTTTTCGAATTTCTCAGTTACTATTTCAACCTTTTTATTATCCAAAGCCTCCAAAGCCATGTCGCGCAGGCTCGGCCGACCATCAGGAAGCTGTTTAGTCATGGAGATATACCATTGCGGAACAATTTGTGGCTCAATCAAGCTGCCGCATTTGTAACAAAGCTGCACATTGTGCTTATAATTTTCTTCAATTTTTTCCAGCAGTCTTTTAGCTTTTAATTTTTCAACAATTTTTGGCCTGGCTTCCAAAATTTTCATACCCTCAAATTCACCGGCTATGGGCAGCAGCTTCCCGCGTTTGTCTATGATGGTTTCAATGTCTAATTTGTGGCGCTGGGCAATTTTAAAGTCTATTGGGTCATGAGCTGGAGTTATAGTCATAACCCCTGTGCCGAATTCCATGTCCACAGCTTCATCTTTAATTACAGTTGCTGTAATTGGCCCATTAATCCATTCAGCATTAAGTTTGTCGCCATGTTTGTATTTGGTATAGCGTTTGTCTTTGGGGTGCATGACCACATATTTGTCGCCAAATTTGGTTTCAGGTCGGCTGGTACCGATGGTAAAGGGACCGTATTTAAAGTAGTAAAAAGGTTCAGTGCGTTCTTCATATTTGGTTTCTAAATCAGCAAGCCCGGTTTGATGTTTGGGACACCAGTTGCAAATCCGTCCGGCGCGGTAAATTAAGCCATCGTTGCGCATTTTTTTAAACGTCTGGTAAACAATTTTTATGATTTCCGGATCGAGAGTAAAAGTATTACGGCTCCAGTCGCAGGAAGCGCCTAATCTTTTTATACCTTCTTCGGAAATATGTTTGTTTTGCTGGACAAAATCCCAGCATGCTTTATAGAATTCTTCTCGGCTCATTTTAAAACGGCTCTTGCCTTCTTTTTCCAGCTTTTTTTCAAACACCACCTGGGTTTCAAAACCCGCGTGGTCAGTTCCCGGTAGCCACAAAGTTTTTCGGCCTCGCATACGGTGATAGCGGATTAAAATGTCTTCAATGGTCATGCCCAAAGCATGGCCAACATGCAGGGGAGCGTTGGCATTGGGCGGCGGCATAATTATGGTGTAAGGCTCGCCCGAAAGGTTGTCCGGATTAAAATAGCCGGACTTCATCCAAATAGCGTAAATTTTGTCCTCGACCTTGCTGTGGTCGTAGGCTTTTTCGAGTTCGACCATGAATTGCTATTAATACTTATAAGCTACAAACAGGTAACGGTTAAAAAACAGATTGTTATACTTTTTCAAGTAATACAGCAGTCTTTCTTTAAGAGTTGAGTGCAAAAAAGCTTCGTGTATGCTAAGTTTAAATTTTCCTTTTTGAAAGGCTGATTGCCACTCGGGCATGGTGTAGGTCTTTTCAATATCACCACGCAGCCGCTGCCTCCAGCCGAACGAGTATTTTTTTAAAGTCTTGAGCAATACTAGTCGTGGAAGGATTGGCTCCCGCAGGGCAATAAGGACACCGTGAGGCTTGAGTACTCGGTTCAATTCCTTCAATAATAAAGGCAGTGTTGTGGTGTGGTGTAGCGCGGCGTCACAAAGAATAAAATTTTTACTTTTGTCGGCAAAGGGCAGCTGGTGAAAATCTGTTTGATGAAAAATTAGTTTTTTTGCGTTGCCTCCAAGTTTAGGCAGAAAATAGGTTTTTGCAGCGTCGATTGCAGGCCTGCTGATTTCTACGCAATCTATTTTTGCACCGAAGGCAGACCGCTTGCGAGAATGCTAAACCAGGAACTGCCGGAGCCGATTTCCACTCCCTCTCCGTGCAGCTGAACGAGTGCGGTTACTTGGTTAAAAAGAGGCAGTCGGTATTTTTGAATATGGCGTAGCCATTTTTGCATAAAATAAAAAGCACGCCAAATGGGTGCTTGAGATCCCGCTCTTTGCCACAAAGGGCGGGAGGTACCATCTCAACATTATCCTTAATTTTACCGCTTTAACGGGCGGCCTCCGATCGGGTCTACTGGTTGTTTACAACCACCTCGAGCGAAGTCGAGGGGTCTAAGCAATGTTCTTCCGATGATTTAGTTCCGATGACGGTC
>JAHFJK010000083.1 GCA_023245915.1 Candidatus Doudnabacteria bacterium
AATTGCTAAATTAATTTAGATATAATACTCCGAAGCTTTGCTGTTATCAACCTGATTTTATTGGTTATTAGCAATTTGATTCCAAACACAAAATCGGAATTTAATTAGCGAAGGAGTATAATTAAAAATAAAGATGAAAAAATTTATATTAATTCTATCTATTTTATCTCTCTTGGGCGCAGCATGCTCTAAGGTCGTGCTAAAAAAAGAGATTCCTTCCAGTCCAAAAGAATCTTATGAGGAGTTACCTAAGTAGATTAAAGATTAATGATTTAGGGTTTAAGTCTAATTTAAAATTTCGTCTTCTTCATTAATCTGGCCAGAACCGTCTTCATTTTTGCCAGGTTCTTTTGTTTTTGGTTTTGTTTCAGTCAAAATTTCAGCTCCAGGTAAAGCCGCAGTCTGGGGCAGTTTTATTTTTTCCACCAAAGTTTCAAAATCGGGCAGGGCATTAACCGAATCCACACCTAAATGCATTAAAAATTCGGTGGTGGTTTGGTACAAAAAGCTTCGGGCATCGGCCGGGTTGAGAATTTTTTCTATTAATCCTCGAATTAAAAGATTTCGCAAAGAATATTGCGAATTAACGCCTCTTATAGCTTCAATTTCCCCTTTGGAAATGGGTTGACGATAAGCGATTATGGCCAAAACCTCCACCGTCGCGTCTGTTAATTTTTCTCTAAGCTCGGCGTTGAGGAAATTTTTTACTTGAGTAGAATATTGGCTATTAGTGGCAAGCTGATATTCCCCATTGTTTTCCAGTAAAATAACCCCACTGTCTTTTTTTTGTTTTTTTAATAAATCCGCAGCCTTTTTAACTTCGCTCGCATCTATTTCTAAAATTTTAGCAAGTTCTTTTATTTTTAACGGTTTACCCGTAACAAAAAGCAGGCTTTCCAGAATGTTTTCTAACCTCGATTCCATAACATGTAAAGTCCCATTAATATTAAAATTGTTGAATAAAAGTAAATTGTCGGTTTCCTGCCAAGTATGGCCCGTAATTCATCTTGTTTTGGTTCAGGCGGGGGCGTTAGCCAGTTGTTAGCGACTAACCAACCTAAAGTTTTGTCATAGACCCTGTCAAACGACAGGCTGCCGTAACCCAGGCCAATTAAAATAAACACTATTCCAATTAAGGTTGTTGACATAAAATTAGAGTTAATTACTTAATAGGTTCTAAGTTGTCCTTCTTATTACTACGTCTGCAAATAAAGTTTCCTGGTCAGCCACAAAAATTTTTTGTTTGATTAATTCCAAGAGCGCCAAAAAAGTTACAATTATTTCATCTTTATTTTTCGCCTTGTTTATTAAATCGCTTAATTTTGTTTCTACCTGACTGCTTAAGTGCAGTTGCAAATGGTCAATTTTTTCCTGAATAGAAATTGCTTCTTTAAGCTTGGCCTTGGGCAGACTGTCCAACTCTTTCAGCTCATTTAAAACTTTCAGAATCGCATTATGAAGTTGTTTTGATGTGACTGACGGATCCGGATAAAAACTGATTTTTTCTTCAAAGGTTGAAGAGCGGGTGAAGCTTTGTTTACGCTTATTGTCTAAGGTTTTTAAAAATTTTGCAACCTCCTTGAATTGCTTGTACAAAAGCAGCTTAGCTTCAAGGTCAAAACCCGCGTCTTCTTCTTCAGGTTCCAGTTCCAAAGTTGGTAGGATTGCCTTGGATTTAATGACTAAAAGCTTGGCAGCAATGGCAAGGTAATCGGCCAGTGAGGTTGGGTCTATGTGTTCCAGCTGTTTAAGATATTGCAAAAACTGTTCGGTAACTTCGGCCAGGGCAATAGTGGTAATGTCCAGCTGGCGTTGTTCTATGAGGGATAGGAGGAGGTCTAAGGGGCCTTCGAATTGGTGGAGCCTGATATGTTGCATGGGTTTTGCCCCTCCCCTTTGTCAAAAGGGGAGGCAGGGAGGGGTTTATTTCTTTAGCTCTAAAACTTTTTCTATGATTCTATGATGTACGCCTTCTAAATTTTGCATGACTTCATTATTCCAAAATCTTAATATCGTGATGCCGTGTGTTCCTATTAATTCGCTTCTTTGTGCATCTGATAGTTTTTCTTTTTCGTCATTGTGCTGTCCGCCGTCAACTTCTATGGCAAGTTTTAGCTTAGGACAATAAAAATCCAGGCTGTAATTTTCGACTCCGTATTGTCTTAGAAACCGGTAACCTAGTGCTTGTTGGTTTTTTAAAATACTCCATAGTTTTCTTTCAGCAGCAGTAGATGACTTTCTGAGCTTTCTTCTTAGATTTTTTAAAGCTTTTTTGTTGTAAATATACATAAACCCACCCCGTCCCTCCCTTTTGAAAAAGGGAGGGGGTGCATGGCCAGTTTATTTCTTTGCCTTTGCAAACGCTCCCTTAATAGGTTTCACAAGCTTTTCAAAATCCTTCACGGCTACCTCTACGCTGTGTGTGTAACTTCCGGCTGATGCAATCATTTTTTTCGATTTAGCGATGCCTTTATCGAGAAGTGTTTGGAGATTGTATTGAGTGCCAAAGGGGTGAAGCAATCCAACTTTGGTTTTGAGATATTTAGTGATGTCTTTTTCCGTGGCTATGGAAATTTTTTTTGCCTTTAGCGCTTTTTTTATTCCAGAAAAATCCAAATATTTTCCTGCCGGAAGCACTATCAGCACAAAATATTTTGTCATTGCGAGCGCATCCGAAGCAATCCTTTTATTAGGTTGCCGCGTCGTTTCGCTGCTCGCAATGGAAGGCGTTCCACCTTCCACCTTAACCAAAACCACCTTGGCAATTTCGCCAAGCTTTTTCCTTGTCGTCTGTGCCGCGTCATGGGCTGTGTAAACCACTTTGTGCTCAATTAGCTTATACTTTACCTTCGCGGTATCGAGAAGTTTAGTGATTTGGTTTGAGAGTAGTTTGGTTTTTGCTTTCATAAAATTATTTACGATCTTTCAATCTGTCATATAATTCTAATATTAATTGAGGGATTGCAACAATAATTATTGCTATTAAAAACTCGAATATGTATTCGGCTTTTATAGATTCTATGTAAGAGCATTGATACGTTAAAGCCGGTCTTCCTGAAAAGATATCTGGAATCCCTTTTGTGCAAATGCCAGTATATCTCCAATACTCCAAAGCAAAAAATATACCCACGATGATTAAAATGGATAAAATTATTCTTTTAAGTATGGCTCCCATAAATTTTTTTCTTTCGACAAATAGATCCCTAGCTTCGCTCGGGATGAATCTGCTATTTATTTTTTAATTTTCGGTAAATCCAATTTAATATACAACTCTTTTAGCTGTTTTTCATCCACTTCCCTCGGCGCGGACATCATTACATCTTCTGCGCTGCCGTTTTTGGGGAAGGCGATGACTTCTCTTATGTTTGGTTCGTTCTCAAGAAGCATCAATATTCTATCAATCCCTGGAGCAAAACCGCCTTCCGGAGGCGCGCCGAATTCAAAGGCCCGGATCATAGCTCCAAATTTTTTATCTACATCTGCCTTAGAGTAGCCAACAATTTCAAAAGCCTTATACATAATTTCCGGGTTTGTATTGCGAATAGCGCCGCTGGAAAGCTCTAAACCGTTGGCGACGATGTCGTATTGGTAAGATTCAACCTCCAGCGGATCCAATTCCTCCAAAGCCTTAAGCCCGCCTTTGGGCATAGAAAAAGGATTGTGCCCAAAGTCCAATGTTTTTGTGGTTTCGTTGTATTCGTACATAGGAAAACCGACTATCCAAGCCCACGCAATAAGGTTTGGATCTTTGAGTCCAAAAGTATCACCCAAAGTGCTTCGCAGTTTTCCTAAAACTTTGTTAACCAAGGGTTTTTTATCAGCGCCAAAGAAAATTATGTCGCCTTCTTTGGCACCAGTTTTGCTAACGATGGCCGAAACTTCGTCTTCAGATAAAAATTTAAGTATGGGAGACTTCATTCCGTCGCCATCTAAAGTAATATAAGCCAAGCCACCGGCGCCTTCTTTCTTCACCATCTCTGTCAGTTCATCTATTTGTGAACGGGTTAATTTTGCTCCTCCATCCAGGCAAATTGCCTTAATTACGCCGCCATTTTTAATGGCGTCCGCAAAGACTTTAAATTTTGTCGCGCGTAAATCTTCCGTCAAATCGACCATTTTCATTTCAAACCGCAAATCTGGTTTATCACTGCCATACAAATCCAGCGCATCTTTGTAGTTAATGCGAGGAAAAGGTTTTCGCATAACTTTTTTGCCGGCGAATTTTTCTGTTAGCTCAATAAACAGAGGCTCCATAACCGTAAAGACTTCTTCCGGCTCCTCCA
>JAHFJK010000084.1 GCA_023245915.1 Candidatus Doudnabacteria bacterium
GGAGGTTTGATACCTTTGTTTGGAATGTTTGTTGGATTTTGCGTGGTCAGTGGCTTTTACATAATGATGAACAGATACAAACGATCACACGACCAAGAAAAGAAACAATGGAAATTTCTTACCATAGGTTTTGTGTTAACTTTTGTATTAGTATTATTCTTCAGTTTCTTGAATTTTGTACTTTTCAAAAATCTTAACTCAGTAAGATTCGGCCACATATATACGCTGCCGTTTGTAATATTTACTGCTTACGCCATGATAAAGCACAAGCTTTTGAATGTAAAAGCTGTTGTTGCCGAAATAATGGTGATTATCCTAAACTCGATAATATTTATTCAATTAATTAATTCAGAGTCCACAACACAGTTTATAGTTAGCGGTTTAGTCCAATTAGGTACTTTAATTGTCGGAATCCAATTAATAAGAGGAATTGAAAGGGAGGTTAGGCAAAGGGAACAATTAGAAATTTTGACCAAACAATTAGCAGCAGCCAATGAACAGCTTAAAGTTTTGGACAAAGCCAGGGCGGAGTTTATTACCATTGCTTCGCATCAATTGCGCACGCCGCCGGCAACTATTAAATGGTTTTTAAGTTCCATTTTGCAGGGCGACTACGGCAAAGTTGATGATGGCTTAAAAACCGTTTTAGAAAAAACCAATCGCACCAATAACTCGTTAATTTCTTTAATTGATGATATGTTAAATGTTTCCCGCATTGAGCGGGGCAAAATGGAATTTTTATTCCAGCCTGCGGACGTTTTGGAACTTGCGAAAATTACTTATGAACTGCTACAGCCCATTGCCCGGGAAAAAGGCCTGCAATTAAATTTTATTCAGCCGAAAGAAAAACCGCCTCAAATAATGGCGGACAAAGAAAAGCTAAGGCAGGTTATGAATAATATGATAGACAACTCAATCAAATACACCAAAAAGGGCAGTGTGGCAATCAATTTGGAATTTAGCGCCGATGAAATAAAATTTTCAGTCACAGATACCGGCAAAGGCATGTCGG
Organism: Candidatus Doudnabacteria bacterium; assembly: GCA_023245915.1. Lineage (GTDB taxonomy): Bacteria > Patescibacteriota > Doudnabacteria > UBA920 > UBA920 > PALSA-1336. The sequence goes on from JAHFJK010000084.1 coordinate 1,013, forward strand.
ACGAAGAAAAAGAAACGGTTTTTGAAAAATACAAACGCGGCAAAGATTCCAACAAGCAAAGCCCAGGCTTAGGCCTTGGCCTGTATGTTGCCAAAATAGTTATTGAACAACACAAAGGCAAAATTTGGGCAGAAAGCCCGGGCGTAGCCAAAGGTTCCAGCTTTATTTTCAGCCTGCCTATTAACAGCGGTTTAACAGAAACCACATTGGTGGATTTGACCAAAAATCAAACCTAAAACTGCCCCTCACCATTTGGTGCTTATTCGTGCGAATTAGCCTATTGATAATATTTGTTTTAGGGGTTGGGTAATCGGAAAAGTTAAAGAATAAAAAACCATTAAGCTCTGCTGATCTTTTTCCACAATGTCCGCAGCAAGCAAAACAGCTAAATGTCTGGAAGTAGATTTAAAAGAAAGCTTGATGACTTTGGCAATCTGGCCCACAGAAGCTTTTGGGGTTTTATTTAAAAATTTTAATATTGCCAATCTCCGCCGGTTGGCCAGGGCTTTAAGTTTTCTTTCCAGCTCTTTTTCTGTCATAAAAAAATTTTTGAGTGCTTATTCGTGCGAATAAGCACTCGATCATTTTAGTTCTAATACCCCCAATCAAACTCCCCGGCGCTGGTTGTAATTTTAAGAATTATCAGCCCGCTCAAATTCCTGTTGATTTTACCGTTCTCATCCTTGCCGGAAAGCCGGGTAGTGTTGGGTTTGTAGACGGCGTCAATATTAAAGTCTTTTTTGGATTTTATGTGCTGGTCTAAGCTTTTAAGCTGGCTGTGTTGGTCAAAATCCCAGTTAAATTTAAAGGCAGTTTTGCTAATGTCCGTGGGCTGGTCATTGTAGCTTAAGGACTTGATTTCCGCTTTGAGTTGCTTCTTTCTTTCTTTGTTTTTCAGAGTGATTTGGCTGATATTGCCGGCCTCATCCATCAGGCTAACTTTATCATCCTGGTCTAAAACTCCTAGCATTGTGGCTGTGGATAAATTATCACTGCCTAAAAACTGCAAATCTTTCAGACTGGGGTTAAACTGGATAATAAATTCCGGAGGGGTTTGGTCTATGGTAAACTGCAACGTCTGCTCTGTCTCATTGTTACCGGCATTGTCAGTGGAAAAAAAGCTTAAGGTATGGCGGCCTTCGGTGGTAACCAATATGGGGATTGATGAGGCATAAGTCTGATATCCAAAACCGTCAAGGTTGTACCGGGTCTTTAAAACCCCTGAAGTTTGGCTTTCCAGGCCTAGGATAATGGGATCACTGGCCGAAAGGCTGATGCTGACATTGCTTCTGTAAACCCCGCTCTGACCCATTAAGCCTGTTAGACTGGAGGTGGAAATGGGAGGGATTAAGTCCAGGGATTGGTCGGGGTTAAGAATAGAGGAGGGCTGGAGAGTCTGGTCAATTATTCCGTCGTTATTAGTATCCAAAGATAAAGTAGTTGTACTGGCCAGATTAACAGTCCCGGTTAATGCTGTGGTTACAGGAAGGTTACTAAAGACTTGGGTTTGGGTGATTTGATTATCATCAATATCCTGGCTTTTTAGAGTAAACATCCCGTTATCAGTTCCATGTATGCGAATAGAATAAGTTTGGCCTTCATCTGTGGGTAAATAAACAAACTTATGCTCGCCCATTATTTCAAAATCGGCATTAGGAATATCATTCTGGACGCCGCCTGCAGCCAAACCGGCCACATTGCCATCCTGATCGGTAATTTCAATGTTGAGCGGGCTGTAAACAGAAAAAGCTTTGCCCTTTAGCTTGCACTTGCCGATGTCTTGGGTAATTTTATTGCCTGCATCTAAACTGCTTCCGGCTATTATGTTGACTATTTGCTGGCGAATACCCCCCTGGCTGGGCATTTTGCCGTGGTTGGCGTCTAGAGCATAATATTTATGACCCTCGTCGATGGGCAGGTTAGTAGCGCTTTCTAAAGGCACAGTGCCGTCGCCGGGAGTTTCCTCTGGCGCGTCGTAAGAAATGGCATCGTCGCTAAACACAAAATGTTTCCGCCTTTCTATCACCCTGCCAATGGTGCCGGTTTTACAGCCGGCAATACTGTACAGGTCTACGCCGGCAGTTCTCAAATCGAAATTATCAAAATCCAGAGCATGGAGATTATGAGCATTAGTTAAAGCCTGACTATTAGCGCTGCGGTCATTGACCAAAAAATCATTGGTTTGATTAAAGTCCAGGTCCTGGCTTGAAGAAAAACCAGAGACTTTTTCGGTAATAATTTTTACATAACTTCCTTTGTTAGCGTAATATTTCTGGCTGGGGGAAAGGTCGTAAACTATGGGCAGGTTTTGCCCAATTTTCTTCATTTCCCCGTCTGCCAGCCAGGGAATGCCAAAGCCGTCACCTTCCAGTAAAACTTTAACCGCTTTTGGGACGCCAGTGTTGGGTACGCCAACAAACACTGCTTTGCCAATGTGATGATCGTTAGGATGATCAATCACGTACTTTTTGAGCAACAAACCGCCTGTTGAATGGGCAACAACGTCAACTTTGTCGCTGCCAGTCTGGTTCATAACCTCCTGAATTTTCTGCTGCAACAAATCTACGTTAGTCCTCCCGTCGCCAAAAAGGCCACTCGCTCCATATCGCCAGTCATAGGGAAACAAAAACAAACGATCGCTGGTACTGGTGCCTTGGGTGTAACCTTGGTTTTGGAACTCTTTGATGAGACTAAAAGTGTAATCAAATAAAATATTTGGTTTCCCTACAACTTCTCCTATTGTCAAACTTGTATCCAATGGAGTTAAATCGTTTTTGAATTGTAGGGGATCCATAAAATCATCGCCATAATCAGTAAAGTTGCGGCCCAAGTCCAACCATAGTTTTTCAGTTTCTTTGTTTATGTCCGTCCCCAACACCCCTGGAATAATCAGGACAGGAGTTTTAATATCTTCGCTGGTATTGGTAAAATTGCAGGTAATAGAACTGTAAGGATAGGCAGTTATTCTTAGGCCATTTTCAACAGGAGATGTTGTAACAGAAGGGTTATCGCTCTGACAGTCTACCTTGGTGTTCTTCCAGCCAGCTTGGGCATCTTCGATGATATAGTATATATCTCCGCTCCCCGTAAATGTGCCCGTAAAATCAGAACCGGAGCCATTTGCAGTTTGAATATTAAAATCCTTACTGAAGTACAAAAAGGGGTCGTAGGCTCGGATGTGAAAAGCAAAATTGCCATCTCCGCCGACAGCATTCTTGTTTATAGTAATGTTAAAGTAAGGCGCAAGAAAAAAAGC
>JAHFJK010000085.1 GCA_023245915.1 Candidatus Doudnabacteria bacterium
CAAAACTCCTGTGGCACGAATATCACCTACGACTGATAATGTCCTGCCGGGAGTGGTGGTGCCGATGCCAACATTGCCGGTACTTGCCTGCAGATGCAATATATTCTTAGTCGGCGTCATAAAACGGAAAACGCCGGTTTCAGTATCGCTTCTGAATTGGATTTCGCCCGATCCGGCAGTAACATAATAGCTTTGGTCAACATTGGGGAAATACAGCCAATCGCCACTGGATTGGTTGGCAAAATTAATTTGAGCTGTGCCCCCGGATAAAGTCCCTGGTAGACCAATGGCCCCGCTGCCCAAAGTCAGCTTATAGCCTGGAGTTGCTGTAGCAATCCCCACATTGCCGGCATTGGTTACGTGCAAATACGAAGCCCCTGTTGAGGAAGCAACATCAAAAATATCCAATGCCGGCAGGCTGGAGGTGCCTTGCACCGATAAAGTATATTGCGGAGTGGAAGTGCCGATGCCTATAGAGCCGTTAGCTTTAACAATTGCCAGAGTAATGCCTGTAGATGATGTAATTCTAAAAGGATCGAGCGTGGTTGTACCTTTAATGTTAAAGCTAACGGCAGATGAGGTTGCGTTGACGCCGGAAACTGTGCTGTTATCAATTAAAGTGCCAATAGTCAGTCCGGTAGAAGACGCCCAGGTGGCCACATAGCCTTTGGTGCCGCCGGAAAGGCTGCCGCTGCTGCTGCCTCCAACCGCTGTCCAGGAGCTGCCATCATAAAAGTTATATAAACTGGTGGTGGTATTGTAAATGAGCAAACCGCTAGCAGGAGAGGTAATGGCATCTCTTTGGCTGGTGGTCATTCGGGGAGCCAGCAAACCTTTGCTGGTGGAGTCCAGTTCTAACAGCGCGGATGCACTGGGTGTAGTGGTGCCGAGAGATAACTGCGAAGTAGAAGCCGTGTAGAAAAAGTTGGCGTTGTCCTGGGCCAGAGCGCCGGTGGCCTGAAAAATTACGCTGCCGACTGTCAGCCCGGGGTTAAAATTACTCGAACTTAAGCTGGCTATGGTGGTAGAGCCGTTGAAAGTCGCGCTGCTGTTAAAGCTGGCCGCGCCCGAGACGGTTAAAGTATTGGCAACGGTAATAGTTTGGGAAGTTAAATTCTGGGCAGAGAACTGGCCAAAGCCGGCTATGGAGGTTCCGGTAAAATTGTTTGAAGGCTGGGAAGGATAATAGCTGACCAGGGGCACGCCGCCTACCACTGCTGTAGTCTTGCCATTGCCATTTTGGACCAGGCCGCTTAGTGAGCCTGCTAAACCCGGCTCGCCTTTGTCGCCCTTTTCTCCTTTGAATTTACCTTCGGCCAAATATTGAGCTAAGCGGGAATCAATAAGCTGATAAAGATAGCCGGGGTCAACCGAAGAGATAATTTCACCTAAAACTTTGCCGGCGGATTTTGGCCTTTCATTGCCCGGCTTAAGGCGAGATGGTGAAAAATCTGCGTGTACATTAGCGTAACCAATCCGCGTGTACATGGGCGTTTCATCAAAATCATTTCTGGCATATTCATCCAGCAGGCCGACATTTAACACCAACTTTTGCCAGGCGCTGGCCGGTAAATTTTTTGCTGCTGACCAATCGCGGTTAATATTAAAAGCCACACCCGCCATAAGCCGACCGGCTTGCGCCGAAAAATGGCTGGAGTAATCCCCTGCCTGACTGCCGGCAATACTAACTGGTTTAATCCAGTCAGCGGCGCCAGCCAGAATTTGGCCCGGGTGCACATTGCCAAGCCGGGTAATTAAAAAGCCTTCGGTGGCGATAATGGAAAGCACAAGCACAATCACAACTATTTTAAGATTTACAAAACCGGCCTTTCCGGTTTGGGTCTTTGATAAATTTTGATAGTTGGAATTATTTTTCAGGCTATTGCTAAAGCCAAATTTTTGGCTGGAAGCTAAAAACTGCGACTGGGCTTGTGGGGCGAAGGCATGGCTGGCTGCTTTATGACCGGCGCCGGAACTAATTTGTGCATGCGCAGCCTGCATCAGCAGGGCAATCTTATGGTGTCTTGCCTCCTGCGCTCTCAAATAATCTAAAACCGCTGCCTTGGTAGTCAGCCAATTGCGGCCGATTTTAACGGCTTTAATTTTGCCGGTTCTGGCGCGCAAACTTAAATACTCCGCGCTGTACGGAGTCAGTTGGGCAGCCTCGGAAATAGAAAGCAAGTCCCCGGAGGCTAAAAAAGCCTGTTTTTCCTGATCTGACATTTTTTGTTAAATTTTGTTTTTGTTTCTATAAAAGGCAATTATTTTGATTGCCTTTAAAGATAGAGTATGGGAAAAGGCGAATATTATCGTGTTTTTGTGATAATATGCGCTATCCGATAGCTTTATACTCTTATATTAGCAGTTTTTTTGCCTTTTGTCAACAAAAGAGCTTTCAAACCTGCCGGCAGCTTGGATTATTGGACAAAAAAGTGCTACGATAAATAAATCCAGCACCTTCCTGCGACGTATTAAACCCCGCAGGAAGACTAAAACCCCATTCATCCCCGTTGCAAGCAACGGAGAGTATTTATGGAAGGTACTGGATAAAAGAAATTAATTTGCTAACCCACCCGTTAACTTATGGAAAATAATAATCAACCAGACTTAACCGTGCCCTCGCCAGTAAATCCCCTACCACCTGCGCCTAAAAAAATCAATAATAAAATACTGGTAATTATTATTTTGGCCGTGGTTGCAGTGGTTGTGAGTTTTCTTGCCCTAAACCGGCAGGGGAAAATTCCGCCGCCTGTTGACGGGCCGACTGCTCACAATCCAACTCCCGCGCCTAAAGCCGATGACAAAGGAGCAACCCCTGAAGGCATTAATTCAGTTACTGACGCAAGCAACCAGTTTGCTTTGGATTTGTATGCTGAATTAAAAAATAATCAAGGAAATATTTTCTTTTCTCCCTACAGCATTTCTACCGCCCTGGCCATGACTTATGAAGGAGCGCGCGGCGAGACCGCTGAAGAAATGCAAAAAGTTTTTTATTTTCCCGCAGACAATAACGCGCGCCGGTCTGCTTTTGCGGCCATCCACAATCAATTAAACGAACCAAACGCCAAATACCAACTTAGCCTTGCCAATGCTTTGTGGGCAGAAAATGATTACAAATTTTTAAACGGATATCTTGAGACTGTTGCTAAATACTATGCGGGCAAAGCCACTAACCTCAACTTTAAAGGCGCGGCCGAAGAGGCGAGGCAAACCATAAACCAGTGGGTGGAAAATAAAACCAATAACAAAATTAAAAAATTGTTCCCCCAAGACACTTTGACTGCCGATACCCGGCTGGTTTTGACCAACGCAATTTACTTCAAAGGAACCTGGGTTAAACAATTTGAAAAAAATAAAACTAAAGCCAGCGATTTTCGGGCCAGCCCTGCCAACACCGTTCAGGTGCCCATGATGCAGCAGACAAATGAAAAGACAAAATTCAATTACACAGAAACTGCTGACGTACAGGTGCTTGAAATGCCCTATGAAGGCGAAAAATTATCAATGATGGTTTTACTGCCAAAAAATGATGATTTGCCGGCGCTGGAAAATTCTTTGTCCTTAGCAAAAATCAATGACTGGAGAAAAAAACTCATCCAACAGCACGTTGACGTGTTTATGCCTAAATTTACTTTTGACACTAAATATTTTATGGCCGAGACGTTGGCAAAAATGGGTATGCCAACGGCTTTTACAGACAATGCTGATTTTTCGGGCATGGACGGCACCAAGAGCTTATCTATCCAAAACGTCATTCATCAGGCTTTTGTGGATGTCAACGAAGAAGGAACAGAGGCAGCGGCGGCAACTGGTGGATCAATGGGCATAACTTCGATTATGCCACAAACTCTGACTTTCCGCGCAGACCATCCCTTTATTTTTATCATTCAAGATAAAGCAAATGGGGGTATTCTATTCTTTGGCAGAGTTTCCAACCCCGGTAAATAGCGCTTTACAAAAAATTAAAAACAGGCCACACTATAAGTATAATCAGTAAAAATAAAAAAATGACAAAGAAAAACCAACAGTTGTATGCGGCCATTGCAATTGTAGTGGTCGTGGTTGCTTTGATTTGGTACTTTAAAACCAACCCCGGCAACACCGTTTCTGATTCGGTAAATCAGACCAAAAATGGCGCAGGTTCTAAAAATCCGGGGAATACTTCGTCAACTAAAGCCAGTGTCTGGACAGGCACGCTCAAAAAGTCGGACAATTCCAGCAAAGGCAATTTTATGCTGGTAACCAA
>JAHFJK010000086.1 GCA_023245915.1 Candidatus Doudnabacteria bacterium
CATAACAATTACGATTGTTTAATATTTTAGTATATAAATTATAGTATCAATTATTTCTTCTTTGTATTTTAATAATAACTAATTTTATGATTTTTGTCGATAAAAATAATCAAGGGAGTTCTTTCTCCTCGTCCGCGCATGGGTGGGTTGGGGCAAGGACGAGAATCGAATTCTCCGCCACCAAAATCAAAAAATCTTTCCATCTGCGCGAGGGCGCGGCGGGAGGAGGGGGTGAGGGGGAGGAATCCCGCCGCGCCCGAGCGTTGGGGTGGGAGCGGCTCCGCTCTCTTGCTCCGTCAAGAGAAGCAAAGCGAAACGGTTTTCAATTCCTTTTAAAAGAAAAAGGGTCGCGCGCAAAAATTGAAAACAGCGAAAACCGCTTCGCTTTGCACCGCCGCTTGGCGGCGGGCGGAGCCGCAGGGCGGGTCAATTCCGTTCGAAGTAGGTTCGCACTGCGTTCAGTAATTGCGACCATAGGTGAGTTAATAATTGCATCAAAAAATGGTGCTGGGTGGAAGTGCATGTAGACTGGGTTCAATTCCCGGCAGCCTGACCACGGGTCAATCGTCCTCACTTCTTTCGCTTCCGGCTTCGCCGAAAGCTCACTACGTTTCGGACGCAGCCCCTTGTTCAAAAAATTCTTCTAGAATTTTTTGAAGTTTAGATGAAGCATTTGTTTTGTCCAGAATATTGCCCCTTCCAATAAATTTTTTAAACTCCGCTGAATGACGGTTTTTAAATTTTTCCTAAAAAGACTTTTTCCAAAATATCACTTTGAATAATTGCCTTGCCCGTATCTGTGGCAACCACTCTGCCTTTGTCTAAAACGTAGGCGCGGTCAACAATTTCCAGCAGCGATTTTAAATTGTGCTCCACAATGACAATCGCAGTTTTGTGACGCTGGTTAATTTCGCCGATTTTAGCAAAAACTTCTTTAACAATTTTTGGAGCCAGGCCTAAAGAAGGTTCATCGAGCAATAAAACCTTGGGGTCAACCATCAGGCCCCGGCCAATGGCCAGCATTTGCTGCTGACCTCCTGACAGGTATCCGGATCTTAGCTTTCTTTTTGCTTTTAAAGCGGGAAAAATGTCCAGCACTTCTTCTTTGCGTCTTTTAAGTTCAGTTTTATTTTTTATTATGTAACCGCCAATCTCCAAATTTTCCTCTACTGTTAAATGCCTAAAAACTCTCCTGCCTTGGGGCACAAAAGCTATGCCTAAATTGACGATTTCGTAGGGGATTGGGGAAAGTGGTTTTTGATGCCACAATATTTGCCCGCTTTGCGGCTTCACCAAACCGAAAATGGTTTTTAAAATAGTTGATTTCCCAGCCCCATTCGGCCCCATCAGCGCAACTATTTCGCCTTCATCGATATTTATAGAAACGCCGTCCAGAGCCTTCACACCCCCGAAATGGACGTGGATGTTTTTGAATTGTAATAGGATTTCAGAGTCCATAATTTTAGGATGTTTTTTGTGTCATCCCGACCGACTGGATGCATCTGAAGGAGCGGAGGGATCCCTTACGCTTGATAATTATCAAAATTAAGGGATTCCTCCCTTCGGATGCACTCAGGTTCGGAATGACACCGAGCGAGGAACTATTCTCCCAAATACGCTTCTATTACCTTCCTTTCTCCTAAAACCTTATCCGGTGTCCCTTGTGCAAGCAACTTACCTTCATCCAGCACATACAAATAATCACACAGCTGCCTGATTAATTCCATGTTGTGCTCTATCAACACCAAAGTTTTACCCTGCTGTTTCATTTCCTGCATCACTGACACAATCACTTTAATCATTTCCGCAAACAGGCCGGCAAAGGGTTCGTCAAGCAAAATGATTTTGGCATCCATGGCTAATACCCGGGCAATTTCCAAAAGTTTACGCTGGCCGTAAGAAAGATTGTGCGCCAGCTGATGGCGCTTTTCCCACAAGCCGACTTTTTCCAAAATTTCCTTAGCCTGATTTAAGTGAAGTTGTGTGTGACTTTCAAAAAGCGCCGAAAAGACATGCCGGCTGGTTAAAGTTACCAAAATATTATCCGTAACAGTCATTTGTTCAAACAGCCGCACTTCCTGAAATGTCCTCGTCAGGCCATATGTGGGCAAATCGTAAGAATTTATTTTTTTAAGATGTTCGCCTTCAATCAGCACTGTGCCTTTATCAAATTCAAACATTCCCGAAAGCAAATTGGTTAAGGTTGATTTGCCGCTGCCGTTGGGGCCAATAATGCCGGTTATAGTGCCTTGCTCAAAAGCAATGGACAAATCGTTAACCGCGTACACGCCGTCAAAGTGTTTGGTTAGGCCCAGCACTTTCAAAATGTATTTTTTTTCAGATGTTGTCATTGCAAATAATTTAAAAAATCAAAACACCAAAGGTATATTAATGAAAGTGCCGGGTAAATTGTGGGTTTTTAGAATTTGCGTAAGTCAATTTTTGGTAAATACTCCAATAGTAGCGAGTATTGGAGTATTTGCTTTTATTCGTTAGTCAAAATTTTTCATTGCATCTGTCTTTATCCCTGAATAAATTATCCCGGCAACAGCAAGAATAATTATTGCCACTGCTGCTATTTTCTTTTTAGTCATATTTTTTCCTATCTGGAAATTAAGTCTTTTAAAATTTACTAATTCTCCCATACTCCAGCGTATGGGAGAATTAGGCTATAGTTTATATTCTCCAACAAACCCTTGTGGCCTATACATCATCAGCGCGACTAAAAGTAAACCATAAACCAGCTGGCGCATTTGGGCGGCGACTTCGTTGGGGAAGCCCACAAAGCGCAAAATTTCCGGCAAGAGAATTAAAAACAACGCACCTGCTAAACTGCCTCGCAAGCTGGCAAGGCCGCCTAAAATTACTATTGAAAGGATAAAAACAGATTCGTTGATGCCAAAGGTTGTGGGATCAATGTAAGTAATATAAGCGGCAAACAAGCTGCCCGCAATGGCGGCTAAGCCGGCGCCAATAACAAAAATCACCAGTTTGTAGCTTAAGGTTTTGTAGCCAAAAACGGAAACGGCTTCTTCGTCTTCGCGGATGGCTTTAAGCGCTCGGCCAAAAGAAGAATCGACAACAAAGCGGCAAATAAAATAAACCAGGGCCAGGCAAGCTACGGCCAGCAAGAGGAAATTGAAATTATCGGTCAGAATAAAACCAAACAGCGCGGGGCGGGGGATGCCGGGAATACCCAGCGGCCCGGAGGTCAGGCTTTGCCAGTTGAGCATGACGCTATAGACAATCACGTTAAAGCCAATGGAGCCGAGCACGTAAAAATCGCCTCGGAATTTGCTTAGGACTACACCGATTAACACTGCGCTGATCATGGCTATGATTATACCGATGAACACGGACGCGAAAAAATTAAATTTTAAGGCAGTGGATAAAATCGCGACCGCGTAAGCGCCAAGGCCAAAAAACGCGGCGTGAGTCACGGAAACCAAACCGGTGTAGCCGACAATCAAATTCAGCGACAGGGCTAAAATCGCGTAGATGGCAAAAAGGATGGCGAGGTGGGTGAGATAGGGCATAGATGAAATTCCAAATATCAAATTACAAATTTCAAATAAATGTTCAATATTCAAATGTCAAATTTTGATATTTGGGAATTTGGATTTTATTTGACATTTGGTATTTGTAATTTGGAATTATTTATTTTTTATTATCCCTTGAGGTCTGAATAACAAAAAGATTATTAAGAGGATGTAAGCTATACTATTTTTCCATTCCCCGTTAATTTTCCAAATGCCGAAGTTTTCCACAAACCCCAATAGAAAACAGCCCAGGACGGCGCCATAAATATTGCTAATGCCGCCGACAATTGCGCCAATGACGCTGGCAAGCAGCAGAGGCAGGCCCATGGTGGGTTCTATGCCGGTGTCCAGCCCCACAAAAATCCCGGCCAAACCGGCAATACACGAGCCGATAAAAAATACGTAACCAATAATTCTGTCGGTGTTTATGCCGACGATTTTGGCGACCTCTTCGTCATCGCTAATAGCTAAAATGGCGTGGCCGAATTTGGTTTTTTTGAGCAGCAACATGAGTCCGGCTAAAATCAACAGTCCGGAAACTAATATCGCGACCTGCACCTGGGTAATTGTCCCGCCTGCCAGGGTGTAAATTTTTTGGTCGGGAATTAAATTGGAAAGGGTCTGGAACTGGCTGGTAAAAATTATGGCCAACAGCGCCTGAATGACG